>JBFWIF010000012.1:0-38027 GCA_050256135.1 Acidaminococcaceae bacterium
CATCACAGATGATAAATTTTGCTATCCCGGATACTGGTTCAAGCGGGCATATTGGTGGAGGAATATTGCTAGCTGCGTTACTGGGACCTCATGCTGCTTTCTTGACAATGGCATCTATATTGCTTGTACAAGCGTTATTTTTTGGCGATGGTGGACTGTTGGCTTACGGATGCAATGTATTTAACATGGGTTTTTTCACTTGTTTTGTTACTTTTCCATTGTTTTATAAAATGATTATAAGGAATGGTTTCACTTCAAAACGAATTTTTATCGCCGCTACAGTTTCAGCTGTGATTGGATTACAGCTTGGAGCTTTTTCGGTAGTAATAGAAACACTTTTATCTGGCAAAACTGAATTACCATTTGAAACATTTGTAGTTTTGATGCAGCCAATTCATCTGGCTATCGGTTTAGTGGAAGGTTTGGTTACAGCTGCAATTATTAATTTTGTCTGGAATACCAGACCTGAGTTATTAGAAAAAGCTGTTAATGGTCAAACTATTGGTACAATTTATGTAACAAGGTTATTGAAAGTATTTCTAATTGCTGCAATAGTACTTGGTGGAGCACTCTCTTGGTTTGCTTCTGAAAATCCTGACGGTTTAGAATGGTCTATGGAGAAAGTTGCAGGTACCTCAGAATTAGAAGCGACAGGTGGAATTCATAGACTATTTTCAGAAATACAAGAAAAAACGGCTTTATTGCCAGATTATAATTTCAAAAATACTCAGGAAACTTCAACTGTTGGAAAAAATGAAGGATTCTGGTCTTCAATTAATATTGGAACAAGCGTTTCCGGTTTACTGGGTGTGATACTAACATGCACCTTGGCAGCAGTTATTGGTTTCATAGCCAGTGTGTTAAAAAAAAGAGAGAATGTTAGTACCTCAAAATAATTTTGATTGGATATTAAATAGTCATTATTTTTATAGGAATTGATTGATGTGATAAAATTTGCAAATTCTCTTAATAATATAAGACTTATGGATGATTTAGCACATAAAGAAACTTTTATACATAAGCTTCATCCACTTGCCAAGTTATTAACCACAGTTATTTATTTAGCTGTGGTTATGTCTTTTGAAAGATACGAAATAATTAATATTATACCATTTGTCATATATCCCTTGCTTTTAATCATATTGGCTGATATTCCGGCAGTACCATTGTTGCACAGAGCAATTTTGGTTTTGCCCTTTGTGTTTATGATTGGTATTTTTAATCCTATATTTGATACAGGTTCAATTATATTATTTGGAATAACTCTTTCCCTAGGGTGGATTTCGCTTTTTTCTCTTTTAATAAAATGTGTCTTGGCTGTTTTGGCAGGTCTTATATTTATTGCGACTACCAGAATGGAGCATTTTGCTGCTGCCTTACGAATGCTAAAAGTTCCAAGAATTTTTGTTTTACAAGTGCTACTAACATATAGATATATTACTGTGCTTGCTGAAGAATTCACCAAAATGAGTCAGGCTTATTTTTTGCGATCACCGGGACAAACTGGAATAAAACCTGCAATTTGGGGATCTTTTGTTGGACAATTATTATTGAGGTCCTTTGATAAGGCTGAACGCATTTATCAAGCTATGGTCCTACGAGGATTTAATAAAGAATATAATATTGGCAATTTTGTCAATATTAACTTTAAAGATTTTGCATATATAACATGTTGGTTCTTTTACTTTGGCATTGCTAAAACGTTTAACATACCTTCGTTAATCGGAATCTATGTTTCAGGAGTGATAAAATAGATGAGCCATCATAAAATTGAAGTAAGAAATCTTCACTTTTCTTATCCGGATGGGCACGAAGCGGTAAATGACATATCTTTTACAATATATCACGGTGAGTCTGTTGGAATTATTGGTGTTAACGGAGCAGGAAAATCAACTATATTAATGTTATTAATGGGTATTCTTTTTCCTGATTCAGGAGAGGTCCTGGTGGGAGATGTACATTTGACAAAAAAAACTTTACCTATGATAAGGGAAAGACTAGGGTTGGTTTTTCAAAATCCGGATGATCAACTATTCATGACAAATGTATATGACGATGTTGCTTTTGGCCCACGAAATTATAAACTTGATGAAAAAGAAGTTGAAAGTAGGGTTTTAAATGCATTGGAATCAGTAGGTATATCTAATTTAAAAGATAGAGCACCATTTAGGTTATCGGGCGGTGAAAAACGTGCTGCATCAATTGCTTGTGTTTTATCTATGAATCCAGACGTATTAATTATGGATGAACCAACATCAGCATTGGACCCTCAAGCAAGACGTCGTATAATTAACCTATTAAACAGTTTCACGCATACCAAAATTATTACAAGCCATGACTTAGATTTTATTATGGATACATGCCAAAGGGTTATCGTTGTTAAGAATGGAAAGATAGCTGCTGATGGATCAACTAATAAAGTTTTAACTGATAGTGAATTGCTTGATAGCTGTGGACTTGAACTGCCTCTTTCAATTCAAGCTTGTCCAATCTGCGGCTTATCTAAGGCAAGTTTTAAATAACAATGTAAAGTTACAATTTATGAGCGTACAAGAATTATTATTAAGAATTGATAGCATATGAAAAAGTGCGTTTTCCATAATTAGGAAAGCGCACTTTTTTCATCTCAATCTATTTAACCCTATAAGCAAATATACTAACAACTTGGATACTCAGCAAAGCATTATGGTAAAATGCGAATTTTCAGATATATTGAAGGATTAAAAAAATAAATGTCGAAGTACAAAACAAATAAGCATTACTAGTAAAAGGAATATGGAGAAAATTGTATTTACAAATGTATTTATTGGGTGTACGATTAATATAATCAGAATATTCGCAAGAGTCCGAATTAATTGCTTGCGTTAAAAATTTTACCATTAAGGGGGGATGGGTCATGACTAAAGTGTCTAAAAAAAAGTTTGTTGTTGATTGCAGTAGCTCTAAGTGGACTTTTTGCTTTTATGCTTTATCGCTATCTGAACACGCCAACGGCGTCAGAAACGGTAATAGTGGCTACAACCAATATAGCGCCTAAGACAACGATTACAGATGACATGATTAAAGAAGTTGCAGTGCCAAAAGATTATATTCAGCCAAATGCACTAAAAGACAAGAAGCAAGTTGTCGGTAGTATTACTCGTGAAACGGTAATTGCTGGTGAGCAAATTACATCTCGCCGTTTAGTTGTTGCTGGTAAGTCAGCTGGATTTACTGGAATAATTCCAAAATGAGGCCTGACCGTATTATAGTTGGAGAAGTAAGAGGTGCTGAAGCTCTTGATATGCTGCAAGCTATGAATACAGGCCATGACGGTTCGCTTACCACAGGGCATGCTAATTCACCGAGAGATATGTTAAGTCGTTTAGAAACAATGGTTCTAATGGCTGGTATGAATCTACCTGATAGAGCAATTCGCGAGCAAATTTCGGCAGCAATAAACTTGATTGTACATGAAGGCAGATTCCCTGATGGTACCCGTAAGATAACTGCTCTTACTGAGATACAAGGTATGGAAGGCGATATAATAACATTGCAGGATATATTTGTATATGAACAAAAAGGTAAAGATGAAAATGGTAAAGTAGTTGGCAGATTTAAACCAACTGGCATAAGGCCAAAGTTCATGGATAAGCTTCTTAATCGTGGCATACAAGTTTCTAATGATATTTTTTGGGATAAGCAGCGTATCTGACTATCTAGTGATTGATATTGCAGGGGGTGGTTTATTGTGTTGCTATTCATAGCTGTTTTGGCGTTTGTAATAATGGTAATTTTATCTTTTTTGCTAGTAACGAATTATACATCTGAGAGGGAAGAAGTTAATTTAAGGCTTAAAACTTTGGATGCAACAGACATAAGAAAGGAAGAGTCGAATACTGTGATTGACGAAGAAATGTCGGTCTCTTTTAAAGATCGCATAGTAACTCCGTTTTTTGATAAATTATCAGTCTTTTTCTCAGGTTTTTTCCCATCAACAACAATTGCTATACTAGATAAAAAACTTTTAAATGCCAATGGCTATTATGGATTAAGTGCCTCACAATTTTTGGGTCTAAGCTTGCTTGTTGCAGTAGTTTTGTCGGTTCTTATAGGAGACGTATTGTTTTTAAAAAATAAACCTTACAATATTATTTTAACTTATGGTCTAATTTCTTTTATAATAGGCATGTTTATTCCATATTTATTGCTAGAGCAAAAAATACTTAAAAGAAAAGAAGCTTTGCAGAGTGAATTGCCTGATGTGCTTGACCTTCTTACTGTCAGTGTTGAAGCTGGTCTTGGTTTTGACGGAGCTCTGGTAAAACTCTCAGAAAAAATGAAAGGTGAAATGGTTGAGGAATTTACGCGTATGTTGCAGGAAATCCGTATTGGTGTTTCGAGAAAAGACGCTCTACGTTCTTTAGCTAATCGTTGTAATGTACAAGACGTTTCTTTATTTACAAGTGCATTAATACAAGCAGATCAGCTCGGTGTAAGCATTGCAAAAGTTCTCAGAATACAATCCGCAGATATAAGGGAAAAAAGAAAGCAAAGAGCTGAAGAACAGGGTATGAAGGCTCCTATAAAAATGCTTTTCCCGCTTGTGTTTTTCATTTTTCCAGCTCTTTTGATTGTTTTGTTAGGCCCGGCATTCTTACAAATTTTTACAATATTTGCTAAAAAGTAAAGTAGGCACATGATAAATGATTATTAAAAATATAACTAAAAATACAACAATTGCTTTCAATGCCAGAATTGCAGATAATTTCTTAACCAGGCTAATAGGTCTTTTGCTAACCAGCAGATTGGATAGAGGAGACGCTTTAATCATTAGTTCGTGTAACAGTATTCACACAATAGGAATGAAATATCCAATTGATGTTATCTTTCTGGATCAAAACTATAAAGTAGTTAAGATAGCATTTAATTTGTCAAGCTGCAAGATATCAACATGTCTTAATGCTAGTTATGTAATTGAAATGCCTTCTGGTATAGGCCGTTCCAGTAGAACTGGAATAGGTGATATGATTGCTATGGTCTAAATCATTCAGCAAGGATGGTTATACGATGATGTATTTGGTATTTTTTATGCTTGGATTATTTGTTGGCCGTATATTGCATATAATTATAAAATGTCTTACCGAACAAAAGAATTTTTTCTCATGTAGCTGGCGTCATCATCGTCATTTGCGTCCATACTTTTTCGATTTACTTCTAAGTATAGTTGCCAAGACACCATCAAGTGAATCCTGTCGATATTGCTGTTCGCTGTTTTCTCTGCGCAAACTAATCGAAGAATTGCTTACTAGTTTTTTATTTATTCAATGTTTTGCCATTTTTGGTTCATCAGTACATCTTTTCAAGGGATTGCTTTTCACTTCTTTTTTGATTGTAATCTCATTTATTGACTATGACACTAGTTTGATTTATGACAAAGTACTGTTACCGATGGCAGTCATTGGTGCGACATTGAACATCATTATAGGAAAAATTATGCTAATAGACATGTTCAGTGCAGCAATGTTTGGCGGCCTCATATTCTTAATGGTTGCAATAATAGGTAAAGACGGATTTGGTGGTGGCGATATTAAGTTTATGGCCTGCATTGGTCTTTGGTTAGGTATAAGTCATACTATTCTCGCGATATTTTTATCATTTATACTTGGTGGGACCGTCGCAGCATTTTTAATTGCATTTAAAATAAAAACTATTAGTGATAAATTCCCATATGGTCCCTATATTGCGCTGGCATCATTTATTACTTTGCTTTATGGCGACTCCATTATTTCATGGTACTGGAAATGGGCATTCATGGTAAAGTAATTTGTGTTAACTATAGTTTCAATGCGCTTTAAAATATGCTAAAATACATTGAAAGGTTTTATTAATATAACTCCAGATTAGGCTCAAAGCTAAAGAATGGAGACAATGGCCTTTGCGAATTCTGCGTGAAGGCTTATTTTTATCTTTTATGAATTTTCTTTAATGTGAGGTTGCGGTAATAATGATAAGGAAATTAGAGCTAATTTGTGGAAAATGTCATAAACAATTTAATGCAGTAGATGAATTATATTATCACGATAATTTTCGTGTAACTAAAATAAGTGATACTTTTTTTCTTTGTCCGGAATGTATTGAGGAATGGGAAAATAAATGGCAAATTAAAGATGCAGTTTTTTTTGAAAAAGATTACTCACTCTATGTTGACATAATTTTAAATGATGGCAGCATTTATGAAGGCTTAGACTGCACGCCAATGGATGGTATCGTTGTAACAAGTGAAGAAATCCCTTCAGAGGCACAGCATAGACTTTTTGATATTTACCGAAACTGGGATAACGAGCGAAAGAAAAACACTTTAAAAGACTGCTTTTTTAAAGATGAATTTATGCGAACATCATTTACCTGTGAAACATATGGCGGAGAAAGGTACGAAAATATTGCTTTTCGTTTTAATATGCAAGGCAAAATCGAAACTGAAAAACCAATACCAGAACATCTCATCGAACAAATAATCAATGCTTGGAAAATATATAAGAATCAAGAGATAGAATAACGGGAGGAATATTTTTAATGCAAGACTTTTTAGAAAAGATTGAGAAAAGACGTACCTTTGCGATAATTTCTCACCCTGATGCCGGTAAGACGACCTTAACTGAAAAACTACTACTTTATGGTGGTGCCATTCATCTGGCAGGTACCGTTAAAGCTCGTAAAAGCAACAAACACGCTGTTTCCGATTGGATGGAAATAGAAAAACAACGTGGTATCTCCGTAACTTCAAGCGTGCTGCAATTTGATTATGATGGTTACAGAGTCAATATACTTGATACGCCTGGACATCAGGACTTTAGTGAAGACACATATAGAACATTACTTGCAGCAGATAGTGCTGTTATGCTTATCGATGCTGCTAAAGGTGTTGAGGAACAAACCAAGAAACTATTCTGGGTTTGTCATCGCCGCCATCTGCCTATCTTCACCTTCGTTAATAAATTGGATCGTTATGGTCGTAATCCATTTGATTTGATGGATGAATTGGAACGAATTTTAAATATACATGCCTATCCTATTAACTGGCCGATAGGCATTGATGGTCACTACGTAGGAGTTTATGACCGCATCAAAAAACAAGTCGAACTTTTTGAAAGCGATACAAGTCACGGTGCCAAATTGTTAAAATCAACAACTGGAACGCTTGACAACCCCCAAATTATCAGTGCTATGGGAGAAGAAAATTACAAAAACCTATGCAATGATATTGAACTTTTGGACTTAGCAGGTGATGATTTTGATCTGGAAAAAGTCAAAAAAGGTGAATTGACGCCGATGTTCTTTGGCAGTGCTATGACCAATTTTGGTGTTCGCAGCTTTTTGGAAAAATTTCTTGAACTGTCACCGAAACCGCAACAACGTATGCTGAAGGATGGCAGTGGCTTTATTGATCCAACCAATGAAGCTTTTTCAGCCTTTATTTTCAAAATTCAGGCTAATATGAATCCAGCCCATCGTGATCGCATTTCTTTCATGCGTATTTGCTCCGGTATGTTTACAAAAGGAATGTCAGTCTACCATGTACAGGGAAAGAAAGCCATAAAGCTTTCCCAGCCACAGCAATTTTTAGCACAAGAAAGAACAATAATTGAAGAAGCTTATCCTGGTGATATAATAGGCGTTTTCGATCCTGGTATTTTCAGCATTGGCGACACTGTTTGTGATGAAAGTCTAAAAATTCAATTTGAAGATATGCCGGTCTTTCCACCGGAAATTTTTGCCCGCGTCCAACCAAAAGATTCCCTTAAACGCAAGCAATTTACTAAAGGAATCATGCAGTTGGCTCAGGAAGGTGCCATCCAGGTTTTCGAGCAACGTGATACAGGCCTGGAAAGTTTTATCGTGGGCGTAGTCGGGAGCTTGCAGCTTGAAGTTCTGGAATATCGGCTGCTTAACGAGTACAGTGCGCCTCTCTTAATGAACCAATTGCCTTATTCAGTAGCACGCTGGGTTTATGCAGATGATAAGAATAAGATTGATAATCTCAAGGGTCTAGATAACGGTATGCTTGTATATGATAAAGAAGATCGTCCTGTAATACTAGTAAGCAATGAATGGAGCTTGGGCTGGATCTTAGAAAGAAATCCTGGCGTTGAGTTTTTAATGGTTCCGAGTGACGCAAGGAAAATCTAACAATCACTCCTGAAAGGAGCAATTTTCTATGAATGTTATTACTCCCATAAAAATATTGGGGGTGCCTGTTCATCCATACACAATGAATGGCGCAGTTGAAAAAATAGTAGAAAGGGTATCTCGACAACAAAAAACTCTTGTAGTGACAGCCAATGCAGAAATTATAATGATGGGGCAGTCAGATGCTGAATATATGGAGATATTAAATAAGGCTGCTTTGGTGTTGCCGGACGGTGCAGGTACAGTTTGGGCTGGACGTAAGCTCGGCTATGAAGTTCCGGAAAGAGTTGCGGGTTATGATTTGTTCTTGAACCTTATGGCAGAAGCTGCACAAAAGGATTTTAAAGTGTTCTTTTTTGGTGCCGCTCCTGGAGTTGCTGAGGAAGCAAAACAAAAATGCGAAGCGTTATATCCAGGTATTTCAATTGTCGGTTGCAGGAACGGATACTTCAAAGATGATGATGATCACTTGATTGTTGCAGAAATCAATAACAGTGGTGCCAATTTGCTTTTCGTGGCCTTGGGAGCACCAAAACAAGAAAAGTGGCTCGCAAAGTATCAGCAAATTTTAAAACCGACTTTACTAATGGGCATAGGCGGGAGCTTTGATGTTCTTGCTGGGAAAATGGAAAGAGCACCCAGATGGATGCAGGATGCATCATTAGAATGGTTTTTTCGCTTATATAAGCAACCTAGCAGATTCAAACGTATGCTTGTTTTACCAAAATTTGTCATAAGAGTATTGCGTTTCAAAAGTTACAAAGTTAGTTAGACATTAACTTGACGTTATGGTATAATAAGTGTCGTTCTTAATTTGGCACTTAAATATAGCGAAAGGAGAACGATGGGATTTTGAAAAGATTTTCAGTTGTCAAAGACGGTTATCCGCATATTATTATTTTTTTACTGATTGCGTTTTTCGTTGCCTATATTTTTAATCCAGTGTATGCTGTAATTCCTATCGTTTTGGCAATTTATTTGGCGTATTTCTTTAGAAATCCAAAAAGAATTACTCTGCCTGATGAAAACTTACTGTATTCGCCAGCTGATGGTACGGTAATGGCAGTAGAAGATTTTTATGATGATGAATACCTTGATGAAGACGCTATTAAGGTAACGATATTTTTATCTGTATTCAACGTTCATGTTAATCGAAGTCCAATGCGTGGGCAGATAAAATACCAACGTTATACTTGTGGTGGTTTTGTGCCAGCCTATAAAAAAGCTGCATCATTTGAAAATGAACGTCATGCCATAGGCTTGGAAAATGATAAAAATCGAATACTTGTCATTCAAATTGCCGGTCTCCTTGCTCGCCGTATTGTTTCGTGGACTACACTCGGTCATAATTTGGAACAGGGACAATGTTATGGGATGATTAAATTTGGCTCCAGTACAGAACTCGTTATGCCAAAATCCGTTGATATACTTGTTAAAAAAGGTGATAAAGTTAAAGGTGGTATTACGGTAATCGGGAGGTTCAAAGATAAATGAACTACAGAAGTACTATAGCAAACACTATAAGTTCTTTCAATTTGATGTTTGGTGTTTTATCTATCCTGGCGACATTCGAAGGAGAATTTAAGGCTGCCGCTATTATGATAATATTAGCAGTGGTTGCGGATTCTATGGATGGACGCGTTGCCAGAGCTTTAGGTGTTAGTGGTGAATTTGGTAAAGAACTCGATTCTCTTTGTGATGTCTGTTCCTTCGGTGTTGCACCTGGTGTACTTATATATCAATATGCACTAGTTGATCTTGGCCTTATTGGTCAATTACTCGCAGCTTTTTTTGCTGTTTGCGGTGCTTTACGTTTAGCCCGCTTTAATGTAAACGCATCTGTAGTTCATGGCTACTTTGTTGGTATGCCAATTCCAGCCGGCGGTTGCATTATCGCTACTTATATTCTTTCGGGGTACAGCTTTTCAACTGCTGCTGTAGCAATAGGTACAGCTATTACAGCTGTTATAATGTACAGCGAAATAAAATTTCCTGATTTCAAGGGAAAAGGTAACCCAATGTATTTAACTCCTGTTAGTATATCGTTTTTAGCAGGTTTTTATTTATTATATCTGCGTCCGGTTGCTTGGCCATTTATTATAATGTTTACTTACACTTTGGCTGGCATTTTGAATTTTATTTATATTAAGGCCACACAAAAATAATTAACCCTAATAGTAGACAAAGGAGTCTCTCTTTATATGAGTAGCTATTTTGATATATTCATGATTCCATTACAATTATTGATTGTTTTTTTTACAGTTTATTATTTTGTAATTTCTTTTTTTGGTATTTTCGGTCGAAAACGTGATGTGAAAATTAAAACGCCAGAAAAGACATTTGCAATAATTGTAGCTGCGCATAACGAAGAACGTGTAATTGGTCAACTCATTGAAAATTTGCATCTCTTAAATTATCCTGACAGTCTATACGATATTTTCGTTGTAGCAGATAACTGTCAAGATAATACTGCTAATATTGCGCGGGCAGGCGGCGCTTTAGTCTATGAGCGTACGAGCGTTAATGAAAAGGGAAAAGGGTTCGCTCTAGAATGGATGTTCAACAACCTCTTTGCTATGAATAAACAGTATGATGCTGTTGTTATTTTCGATGCTGACAATTTGGTACACCTTGATTTTCTAATGGAAATGAATAGTCGTCTTTGTAAGGGCGAACGTTTAATTCAGGGTTATCTTGATGCTAAGAATCCGAATGATACCTGGATTTCTGGTGTTTTTGCTATTTCGTTCTGGGTTGTCAACCATATTTGGCACCTTGCCAAGTATAATATTGGCCTGTCAAGTGTATTGGGTGGAACAGGTATGTGTATTTCAATGGATATTCTTAAGAAGCATGGCTGGGGAGCTACTTGTCTTACAGAAGACATGGAATTCACTATGAAAGCATTGCTGGAAGGCATACCAACAACTTGGGCACATGATGCCATTGTTTACGATGAAAAACCTTTGACTTTCAAACAATCTTGGGATCAAAGAAGAAGATGGTCGCAGGGTCACTTTGATGTTGCAAGTCGTTATATAGGTAAATTGTTCAAAGAAGGAATAAAACAACACAACATTGTTATGTTGGATGGCATAATTCATCTTTTCCAACCTTATTTTTTATTATGCTCGACATTCTTTGTTATTTGCAGTTATATTTATTCTATTTATCCTTTTTACACAAATATACTCTACACAGTACTTCCTGTAGAAGTTTGGACGCTTATTGGTATTGGTCAATACGTTTTTCCTATGATCGTACTCATGAAAATACGTGCTTCTTTTAAATCCTGGCTTTATCTTATTTTGTATCCGTTATTTATCTATAGTTGGGTTCCAATTACTGTTCTTGGTTATCTGCATCGTCACGAACACGAGTGGAGTCATACTGTACATACACGTGGGATTAGTTTTAACGATGTTTTAATTCCTGAAGGAACTGAACTCGGTCCGAAGCAAGTTGTTTTTAATAAAGATAATAAATAAGAATTAATCAACTTATCAAAAAAACGGTCTATATGAATAGACCGTTTTTTTGTCCATGTTTTCTTTTGTCCAGATTCTCATAGACGCACGTCAATTCTTTAAATTATCCACTTTTTGTGTTATTATAAAGTGAAGTTTAGAGCAAAAAGGAGTTATTATCATTGAAAATTAAAGGCGTATTGTTTGATTTAGACGGAACACTTGTAAATACTTCTGATTTAATAATTAAAACGTTTGAATATACTATTAATGAATTATTGCATAAAAATCCTACACAAGAAGAAATAACTAAATATTTTGGTCTTCCGTTACGTGAATGCTTAAGGCATTTTGATGAGAACAAAGTAGATGAAATGGCTGATTTCTATCGAGAATATAATCTAAAAAATCATGATTTATTAATTAAACCATTTCCCGGAATAGAAGAAACAATGATTCAATTAAGGCAGAACGGTATTAAAATGGCAGTTGTAACATCCAAAAAGGTGCCGATGGCAGAACGTGGCCTTAAATGTTTTAATCTGGAAAATTATTTTTCTGGAATTATCGGTTGCGATGAATGTGAAAATCATAAACCACATCCTGAGCCGATGCTCAGAGGTGCGGAACTTATTAATCTAAGCCCTGAGGAATGTATTTGTGTAGGTGATAGTCCCTATGATTTGCAAAGCGGGAAAAGTGCTGGTTGCTTAACTGCAGCCGTAAAATGGACTTATTTCGATTGGGAAAAAATGTTGCTATTAGGTAGGCCGGATCATATTCTCGCTGAAATGCCTGACTTGATAAAAGTCATTGATAACGAAAACATGAAGGGAAGGGTTCGTGCATGAGAAATATTGCTGTTATAGGTGGAACAGGTGTTTATAATCCAGAAGCTTTGCAAGGATTCAAAGAATTGCTGATAACCACTCCATATGGTCAAGTTGCTTGCACTACCGGAGTAATTGCTGATAATCAAGTTACATTTATCACACGACATGGAGCAGGGCATAAAACACCTCCTCATAAAGTAAATTATCGTGCTAATATCTGGGCACTTAAAAGTTTAGGTGTAGAAGAAATATTTGCGACAACAGCAGTAGGTTCTTTAAACCAAAATATGAAAGCAGGTCATTTTGTTGTATGTGACCAAATTATTGATTTTACCAAAAGCCGAATCAATACTTTTTATGATACACCGGAACGTGGTGTCGCACATGTAGATTTTTCTTATCCATATTGCCCTGTCTTAAGAGAGCGAGTTATTGATTGTTTAGAAAAAAGCAACATTAATTTTCACAAAACAGGTACTTACGTCTGCACAGAAGGCCCGAGATTTGAAACAGCAGCAGAAATTAAAATGTTTAAAACATTGGGCGGGGATCTAGTAGGTATGACTAATGTACCGGAATCAGTGTTGGCTAGAGAAGCGGAGATGTGCTATGTCAATGTTTCAATAGTAACCAATATGGCAGCAGGAATTTCGCCTACACCGCTTTCACATACTGAAGTTGTCGACGCCATGGCGAAAAGTGTTAGTAATATGAATTTATTGATTGATGCTTATATACGGAATAACGATCATTCTAATTTAGTAACATGTGATTGCTTAACAGCTATGAAAGAATTTGGCGGATTTAAGTTATAAAACTGGAGTAGAAAAATGATAAATACTTTGGAATGGCGACATACTCATTTGATTATTCTGAATCAGACAAAATTGCCGACAGAAATCAAGTATATTACCTGTTCTGATTACCAAAGAGTAGTCTTAGCAATTAAAAGGCTTGAAGTTCGTGGTGCACCTGCTATAGGCGCAGCGGCAGCTTTTGCAATGGTTTTAGGGTTTAATGAACTAGTTAATTCCTGTTCATTGGAAAAAGAATTGTTTTGGTCAAGATATGAATTAATCAAAAATGCTCTGATCAGTGCTAGGCCTACCGCGGTAAATTTACAATGGGCGGCAGATAAGATTTGGTTAGCGGCGTTTTCAAATAAGGATTCATTTACCCTAAGAGAAATTGCAAAACAAATTGAAGAAATAGCGGTCAATATTTTTAACGAAGATATTTTACACAACAAAAAAATTGGCACGTATGGCTCAAACTTACTACCGCATGATTGCAATGTCATTACCCATTGCAATGCTGGTTCTCTAGCAACATGTGGGTGGGGGACAGCTTTAGGTGTAATTCGTCAAGCGCACATTGATGGCAAAATCAAAATGGTCTACGTGGATGAAACCCGCCCACTTCTCCAAGGCGCACGCTTAACTGCCTGGGAACTTCTTCAGGATAAAATACCTACAACCTTGATTACTGATAATATGGCAGGTTGGACAATGAAGGAAAAAAATATCAACGCAATTGTCGTAGGCGCTGATAGAATAGCCTGTAACGGTGATACGGCAAATAAAATAGGGACTTATAGTCTGGCTATCTTGGCAAAAGCACACAACATACCGTTTTATATAGCTGCTCCCTACACAACTTTTGATTTTACTATTAAAAATGGAGCAGAAATTCCTATCGAAGAGCGTAGTGGTATTGAGGTGCGTGAACTTAAGGGTGTCAGTACAGCACCCGTTGATGTTAAAGTATTTAACCCTGCTTTTGACGTTACACCAGGTGATCTTATTTCAGGAATAATCACGGATTATGGTGTAATTGAAAAACCCTACAATATAAGTATTGCAAAATTGAAAGCCAGAATATATGAGGAGGATAAATTTTAATGTCAGATAGCATTATAAAAGATATCTCGCTTGCACCACTAGGCAGGCAAAAAATTAACTGGGTGAAGGAATATATGCCTTTATTGAATTTACTAAATGAAAAGTATTCTAAGACTAAACCCTTTGCCGGAATTAATATGGTGGTTACAATTCATTTGGAGGCAAAAACTGCTTACCTTGCTAAGGTTTTAAAAAATGCCGGTGCCAATGTTTACGTAACAGGGAGCAATCCGCTTTCAACTCAGGATGAAATAGCTGCAGCTCTTGTTGAAGATGGTATCAGTGTTTATGCCACACATAATTGTTCTTCCGAAGAATATGACATGTTTTTAAGTAAAGCTCTGGATAGCAAACCAAAGTTGATTATTGATGACGGTGGAGATCTTGTGAACATGCTTCATAAGACTAGAAAGGAACTGATATCTGGTTTACTAGGTGGTTCAGAAGAAACAACAACTGGTGTACATCGTTTAAAGGCACTTGCTCGTTCTGGCAGTCTTGCATTCCCAATGATTGCAGTAAATGACGCCTATTGTAAATATCTTTTTGATAATCGTTATGGAACTGGTCAATCATCTTGGGATGGCATTATGCGCACTACTAATCTTTCAATTGCTGGCAAAAACGTTGTCGTTGCAGGTTATGGCTGGTGCGGCAAAGGTGTAAGTATGCGTGCGAAAGGACTTGGGGCCAACGTAATAGTAACAGAAGTCGACCCAATCAAGGCAATAGAAGCTGTTTTTGACGGATTTAGAGTTATGCCGATGAGTGAAGCTGCAAAGGCAGGCGATTTCTTTGTAACTGTAACAGGTTGTAAGGATGTCATTACTAAAGAGCATATCAAAGTAATGAAAGACGGTGCCGTACTTTCCAATGCAGGGCATTTTGATGTGGAAATTAACATTCCGGATTTACAGGAACTTTCGGTAGTATCTCCGTATGAAGTTCGCAAAAATATCAAAACTTATACAATGTCTGATGGACGTAAAATAAATTTACTGGGAGAAGGAAGATTAGTTAATTTAGCCTGCGGCGACGGCCATCCTGTTGAAATTATGGATCTCTCCTTTGCTATGCAATTTTTAGCAATGAAATATCTAGTTGATAACAATGGTAAACTCGCTAATAATCTCTATACCCTACCAGATGAATTAAATAGCGAAATTGCATCCTTAAAGTTAGAATGCATTGGTATAAAAATCGACAAACTTACTGAGGAACAAAACTTTTATTTAAATCAAGAATAAAGGAGATGTAACAAAATGTTGGAAGTCAAAATTGCTGATGCGCGCAGATCAATTATTCAAACTGGGCTTAAACTTCTTGAGAGAAAATTAATTACTGGTTCCTGGGGTAACATAAGCCTAAAAATTGATAAGGACTGTTATGCAATTACACCATCAGGAAGATCTTATGATTTTCTAATGGAGGATGATATCATAATCGTTAATTCAAATGGTACAAAATTAGCTGGTTCTGGTATCCCTTCTTCTGAACTGTTATTGCATCTTGCGATTTACAAAAAATATCCGACGTTTAATGCAATCATACACACACACAGCATATATGCTAGTGCTTGTGCAGCAATGCATAGACAAATACCTCCATTGCTGGAAGATACTGCTCAAATATCTGGTGGACCAATAAAAGTTGCTAAATACGCTTTGGCGGGCACAAAAGAACTGGCAGATAATGCTGTTGATGCTATAGGCACATCAAATGCTGTTCTGTTAGCTAATCATGGTGCTGTAAACTGTGGAAAAACACTTGATGAAGCATTAATTGTGGCAGAAATTGTAGAAAAATCAGCACATGTTCTTTGCATAACGGCATCAGTTGGTGAAAGCTTTCCATTACCAACTAGCGATATTAAAACATTGAGGAATTTTTACACAGAACACTATAGTAAAAGGCAAGGAGGCGATGAATAAATAATGTCAGCAATTTTGATAAAAAATGTCGAAGTTGTATCCGAAAAAAATAACGAAACATTTAATATTGGAATTAAAGATCAGAAGATATCTTATATAGGTAAAGAAATGCCAACAGGATATGATGACGCATATATAATTAATGCTGAAAATTTCATAGCTGTACCAGGCATGGTTAATACACATACACATGCAGCGATGACCCTTTTAAGAAGTTATGCAGATGATATGATTCTAATGGATTGGCTTCAGAATAAAATTTGGCCTGCAGAGGCTAACCTTACTGGTGATGATGTTTATTGGGGTACAAAAATCGCCATAATTGAAATGCTAAAATCTGGTACGACAACTTTTGCGGATATGTATTTCTTTATGGATAGGGTAGCGGAAGCAGTACAAGAAACCGGTATCAGGGCTTCACTTTCACGTGGGATGATTGGTTTGGCTCCAGATGCTAGGGAAAAAATATCAGAAAGCATTGATTTATATAATAACTGGCACGAAAAAGCTGACGGACGTATTAGGGTAATGTTCGGACCTCATGCCCCTTACACATGCCCTGTAGATTATTTAAAACAAATCATAGCTGAAGCAGGCAAACTTGGCGCTGAAATTCACATGCATTTAAGTGAAACTGCAGATGAGGTAGCCGACTGCGAGCGTGAATACGGCATGACACCAATTGCTTTAATGAACAACATCGGCCTATTTGACCTTGGAACCCTAGCTGCACACTGTGTTCACGTTACACCAACTGATATCGAAATAATGTCAGAGAAAAACGTACGCGTGGCACATAATCCACAAAGCAATTTGAAACTTGCAAGTGGTATTGCCCCTGTACCAGAAATGCTTGCTGCTGGCCTAATTGTTGGCCTCGGAACTGATGGCACATCTAGTAATAACAATCTTGATATGCTGGAGGAAGCTCGCTTAACCGCTATGTTGCATAAAAATAATAAAAATAATCCTGCAATAATACCTGCAAGACAAGCTTTAAATCTCGCTACAAAGCAGGGAGCGCTTGCTTTAGGGTTTTCAGATGTAGGAGAAATAAAAGTTGGTCAAAAGGCAGATTTAGTCCTCTATGATATGCGTAAACCTTATTGGTATCCACGCCATGACAGAACTTCGCTATTTATTTACGCAGCAAACTCGTCAGATGCTGATACTGTCATTGTCGATGGCAAAATCTTGATGGAGAATGGGAACTTATTAACTATTGATGAAGAAAAAGTTTATGCGGAAGCAAATAAATGTGGCTTGCGTTTAACTAAATAAATTTCTAGGAGTGGAATAATTTGGCAAAAATCCTCAAAAAAACAAATCTGGCTCCACAAGTTTATGAATTTATTGTGGATGCTCCATTAGTTGCTCACAAATGTAAACCAGGTCAGTTTGTCATTATTCGTACAGAAGAAGAAAGTGAAAGAATTCCTCTCACTATTGCTGATTTTGACCGTAAGCAAGGTACAATTACCATGATTGTCCAGGCAGTAGGTAATACTACAAAACATCTATGTGAAACCTTTAACGATAATGATGAAATATTGGACGTTGTCGGACCTCTTGGCATGCCTTCTCATATAGAAAATTTTGGCACTGTTGTTTGTGTGGGCGGTGGTATAGGCGTAGCTCCAGTTTATCCTATAGCCAGAGCCCTGAAAGAAGTTGGCAACAAAGTTATTTCAATAATTGGTGCACGTAACAAAGATCTTATAATTTTTGAAGATAAAATGGCAGCAATTAGTGATGAACTGATCATTACAACAGATGACGGCAGCGCTGGTCAAAAAGGTTTCGTTACTGATCCTCTAAAAAAAATGCTTGAAAGTGGCAATATGCCTGGAATGGTGCTGGCAATTGGTCCGGTTATAATGATGAAAAATGTAGCTGAAACAACTAGGCCCTACAAAGTTCCGACTGTAGCTAGCTTGAATACCATTATGGTCGATGGAACAGGTATGTGTGGTGGCTGCCGTGTAAGAGTCGGCGACGATAATAAATTTGCTTGTGTTGACGGTCCTGAATTTGATGCACATCTTGTAGACTTCGCAAATTTGGTGCAACGACAACAAATGTACAAAGGTCAGGAATCTTTGGAATACGGATGCGGAGGTCATTGCAAATGCGTGGAGGACTAAGAAATAAAATGCCAGAACAAGCGGCAGAAGTAAGAAACAAAAATTTTGATGAAGTTGCTTTAGGCTATTTAATTGAAACCGCCATAGACGAAGCAGAACGCTGTTTAAATTGTAAAAATCCTCGCTGCGTTCAGGGTTGTCCAGTTAATGTTGATATTCCAGATTTTATTCAAGCCCTCAAAGAAAAGAATTTTAGCGAAGCAATACGCATTCTTAAAAACAAGAATACCTTGCCGGCTGTCTGCGGTCGTGTTTGCCCGCAAGAAAGTCAGTGTGAAAAAAATTGCATACTGGGAATAAAAGCCGAGCCAGTAGCAATCGGACGACTAGAACGTTTTGTTGCTGATTATGCAAGGATTAAAGGACTTGATGTATTAAATAACACTAAAGCAGTACCAAATGGCAAAAAAGTCGCCATCGTAGGAAGTGGTCCTTCAGGGCTTACCGCAGCATGCGACTTAGCTAAAATGGGCTATGATGTAACAATTTTTGAAGCTCTGCATGCTCCTGGCGGTGTTCTAATGTATGGCATTCCTCAATTTCGCCTTCCCAAAGAAATAGTAAAACATGAAATTGACCAATTAAAAGAATTGGGTGTAAAAATTATGCCAAATGTTGTCATTGGCCGTACTTTTACAATTGATGAGCTTATGAATGAAGAAGGATTCTCTGCTGTCTATATCGGTACTGGTGCCGGCCTTCCACATTTCATGCATATTGAAGGCGAAAATTTGAATGGGGTATATTCAGCTAATGAATTTCTTACTCGTGTAAATTTGATGCGTGCTTATAAATTTCCACAGGTTGCCACACCTGTTTACATTGGTAAGAGCGTAGCAGTTGTTGGTGCAGGCAATGTTGCCATGGATGCGGCCCGTACTGCTAAACGTTTAGGCGCAGAAAAAGTATATATCGTTTACAGACGTAGCGAAGATGAGATGCCAGCTCGTAAAGAAGAAATTGAACATGCCAAAGAAGAGGGTATTGAACTTCGCCTCTTAAATAATCCAACCAAAATAATTGGCGATGATAAAGGCTGGGTAAGAGGCATAGAATGCGTTAAAATGGAGCTGGGCGCGCCTGATGCTTCCGGACGTCGTTCACCTGTTGAAATTAAGGGTTCAGAATATGTTCTTCCTGTTGACATGGTTGTTATGTCCATAGGACAGGGACCTAATCCTTTGATTAAGGCAACAACACCGAACTTGGAAACAAATAAACGTGGTAATATTAATGCGGATGAAAGTGGACAAACTTCGATGCCTGGTGTTTTTGCAGGCGGTGACATCGTAACAGGTGCAGCAACCGTAATTTCAGCAATGGGCGCAGGTAAAAAAGCTGCTAAAGCAATTGATGAATATCTTTCAAAAAAATAAATATTTAGATAAAGAATACATTTTCTCAGAATAATATATTTTAATTAATCTGCTAGCATTCTAAATTCACTTTAGTTTGCTAGCAGAATCTGCATTTTAGAATAATTATTGTTGAAATGAGGGAATATCTATGAAAAAATATTCTAGTTTTTGCTATTTTGTTCTTTCTATGACCTTTATGATTAATTTTGCAAACAATAATAATGCATATGCTAAAGAGTACAAATCCACATATGGAAATTACAGCATTAACATACCTGAAAATAACATACCAATTTGTGAAGGGTCGACATCCTACAGATTTGCACAAGGTAATATAAATGTCGATTGCAATATCATCAGCCTGCCACCAGAGCTTCATACAAAAATTGACAATACAAGCAGTAATGATAGCATTACTAGCCTCAATAATTTGCTATTAAGCAGCATAGCTGACATTAATTATCAAAATACCAATAGTTCCTGGCAAAAATTTAAAAATAAAGAATTGCTTTACCAAATTTTTGAAAATAAATCAGCAGACAACCCGAATAGGGAAAAGTTACTGGCTGATACTATATTTATAAACAATAAAAATGTATTTGTAATTTCTGCTTTTGCGCCAAATGCAGAAGATGAAAAAGCGGCAGAATTATTAGCATCAATATTAAAATCAGTTAAGATTAATAAAGTAAAGGACATTAAAAATAATTATTTCACCAATATCGCAGCCGGATATTCTTTAAATTTACCAAATGGTTGCCGTAACAAAAGTGGGAACACTTACAACATAATTCAACTGCTAAACGAGGATAATCAGGATATGGGAAGCCTCAGAGCTTTTATGACAACCGAATATGCCCAATATGCTGAAGCTTCAGAACCGGAATTATCAAAATTAGAGATTCAATTTATAGAACGCATGACCAAATATTCGACAAACCAAACAATAATCACTCATAAACCAATTAACATTAATGGCCTGAATGGAATACTAATAGAAAAATCCATTAATAATCAAGATAAAATTACTAATATGCTCGAATGTTATTTATTTACAGCAAACAAAGGTTATCAAATAAACTTTTCGTTAAAAGATAAAAAGCTATATGATGAATCTAAAAAAGACTTTTTAGATTCGATTTCAAGTTTCAAAACATTGGGTTATTAATAGTGGTACGTGTGTTCGGGTTTTTAATATATAATTTATAGTTCGTTTTACATAATATATATTATAGGACTCTAAAACGAACAGATGTTTGACATTGCTTTTAATGTCTGTTATAATTGCATAAATGATGATAATATTTTACTAAGGTTATAATCCTTTTGTATCACTAGATTGGAGGCTGATTTGTATGATTAAAAAATCTAATCGGCAAACTGATTCATTTAACGATACTGATGAATCTGCACTTACTGAGCGTCAGAGACAAATTTTGAACTATGTTCGCGAGCACGTTTATACCAAAGGTTATCCACCTGCAGTGCGTGAAATTGGCTTAGCTGTTGGCCTTTCTTCAAGCGCTAGTGTGCATTCACATCTGCAAAAATTAGAAAAACTTGGTTTTTTACAGCGTGATCCTTCTAAACCTCGTGCTATTGAATTAACACAGGAATCTTCTTGGCGTCAAAAAACTGTTGTTCCTGTGCCTTTAGTTGGAAATGTCACGGCCGGACAGCCTATTTTGGCAACGGAAAATATTGAGGAAACTTATCCCCTGCCCCTTGATCTTATCGGTTGTCAGGAAGATGTTTTTATGCTCTCTGTTAAAGGAGACAGTATGGTCAATGCTGGAATACTTGATCATGACTATATTGTTGTTCGAAAACAAAACTATGCAAACAATGGTGACATTGTCGTAGCTTTAATCGACGATGAAGAAACTACAGTCAAAAGATATTTTCGTGAACTGAAACAAATTAGATTGCAACCTGAAAATGATGCCTATTTACCAATTACTGGTACCAATATAAAGGTTATGGGAAAAGTAATTGCTGTTTTCCGCATTTTATAGTAACATGCCCTCAAATTTAGCTTATTTTCGTTTTTAAGCAACTTTTTGTCGTTTCATGATAATTTATATTCGCATTTTATTATGAAAGCATTACACTCCAAATATGACGATTGATATTTGGAGTGTTTTTATTGTAACGTCTTTTTGGTGTCATTAAGACGAAAGATTAAAGCCTTTTTGGTATAAAAATAAAGCCCTTCTCATAGAGAAAGGCTTTATTTTTATAATAGTTTATTTTATTCCTACCATTTCAGCTGCAGACATAATTGCAACTCGGCCATGTTCAAAAGTTAGTCCACCTTGCAAATATACATTATATGGTTCTCTCATTGGACCATCTGCGCTTAATTCAATTGAAGCGCCTTGAACAAAAGTACCTGCAGCCATTATTATCTCGTCCTGATAACCAGGCAATCCAGAAGGCACAGGTACAACGTGTGCATCAACAGGCGAATTTGCTTGTATTGCTCCGCAAAAAGCGCGTAATCTCTCACGTGATTCTAGTCTGATTGCTTGTATTATATCGCTTCTGATTTCATTACATGATGGTTTCACATCATATCCTAACTGTGCAAAAACTGCAGCGGCAAATATAGAAGTTTTCACTGCTTGCAGAACAACATGCGGTGCAAGAAACAATCCTTGGTAAAAGGATCTAGCAGTATCACCAAGAGTGGCTCCCATTTCACCGCCCAGGCCTGGTGCTGTAAGTCTATAAGAGGCTAATTCTACTAAATCTTCTCGCCCAACAATATAACCACCTGTTGGCGCAAGTCCGCCACCAAGATTCTTTATTAAAGAACCGGCAATTAAATCTGCACCAACCTCTGTTGGCTCTTGTTTTTCAATAAATTCACCATAACAATTATCAACAAAACAAAGACAATCTGGGTTGATCATCTTTACTGCAGAACAAATTTCACCAATTTCGGCAACAGTCAGCGTTTTTCTGACGTCACTATAACCACAAGATCTTTGTATAAGAACCATTCGTGTTTTTGGCGTAATTAAACTTTGCAGTTCTTTTGTGGCAACTTTGCTCCCTGACATTGGTACTTCTTTATAAGAAACTCCTATATCAGCCAAAGATCCTGGGGTCTTAACCGGGAAACCGATAATAGTTTGCATGGTATCATAGGGTGTTCCTGTAGCTGAAATAATTTCATCCCCCTGGCGAAGGACACCAAGCAGTGCAACTGCCAATGCATGAGTTCCGGAAACAAACTGTGAACGCACCAACGCAGCCTCGGCATGAAAAATATCAGCGTATATCAAATCAAGCTTTTCTCTTCCTACATCAGAATAAGCATATCCAGTCGTTGGTTTTAAATAGTAATCAGAAACTTTGTGTTTACGGAAGGCTTTAATAACTTTTTTTGTATTATAAAGTGCTGCTTCTTCATATGGTAAACAATTTTTATTGACTGCATTTAAAGCATTTAACTCTATTTCTTCAAAATTTATCATCCAGTCCACCTTTAGTCTATGTTATATTTTGGTTTGAGCAACAAAGTGCCTGTTGCTATTGAATCTGCATAATGTACTTTTTATATTCATTTCTTTGGTCTTCAGATAAGCGAGCTTTGATTCTAATACCATCATCACAATATTCCTGTTCTAATACAGTACTGATTTTGTGTAATTTTGCTGCTTTGTCGGTATCTGCATATGGTATCAGTAATTCAGTTTCAACTGACTTTAAGCTCAGATTGTCGACTATCAAATTAAGCAGGTCATCCATTCCAATCATTTTTTTAGCAGAAATCAGAACGCTGTTTTCTTCACCCTTAATTTTTTCCAATAATCCACTCTTTGGATCAACTTTATCAATTTTGTTATAAACTGTTATTATTTCCTTATCTGAGGCGCCTATTTCTTTCAATACTTCGTAAACTGCATCAATTTGCTTTTTGTATGTTGAATGACTTATATCTACTACATGCAACAATATGTCTGCTTCAGCGACTTCTTCTAAAGTAGATTTAAACGCACTTACCAGCTGATGAGGTAAACGTTGTATAAAACCTACAGTATCAGTTATTATAGCCTCTTGCTTATCCGGCAATGATAAATGACGCGTTGTTGGATCTAAAGTTGCAAACAATTGGTCCTGTGCATAGATATCAGAGGCAGTCAACGTATTTAATAGAGTTGATTTTCCCGAATTAGTATAACCAACCAAAGCTATTGTGGCAATCTGATTTTTTTTACGACCAGTACGATGAAGAGTCCGCACTGACTTAACTTTTTCTATGCTTTCTTTGATAAAAGTAATACGGTCTCTTATGCGACGGCGATCAATCTCAAGCTTAGTTTCACCAGGACCTCTTGTACCAATTCCGCCGCCAAGACGCGATAAAACAAGACCCTTTCCAGAAAGTCTCGGAAGAGTATACTGTAGTTGCGCTAATTCAACTTGCAATTTACCTTCATTGGATCGAGCCCTTTGTGCAAAAATATCAAGGATCAATCCCGTGCGATCAATAACACGAACACCCATTACAAGCTCTATGTTTCTCTGCTGCGCTGGTGAAAGTTCATCGTCAAAGATGCATAAGTCAACATCTTCTTGCCGTACATAGAGTGCTAGCTCTTCAACTTTGCCTTTACCAATAAAAAACGCCGGATCAGGTTTTTGTCTTTTTTGAGAGAATGTGCTTACAACCGTAGCACCCGCTGTATCTGCAAGCTGTTTTAATTCTTCCAATGATTCTTCTGTAGACCATGACTGCCTATGACCACCAGCGTCAACAGCAACTAAAATTGCTTTTTCCGGATTTGCAGCAGATTTTGAGCCCATAGTCTGTTTTTGCATAATCTTTTCAATAGTTGAAACCATATTGGCAAAATTCATATCTACTGCTTCAGATAAAGAAAATGGGCCATGTTCCTGGCATATATATTCTTCGTGCTCGTCAATACCAGCAATTAAAGCAAATGAAAAGCTTGATTTTGCAAAATCAGGTCCAAGTACGCCTATTGCGGCCATTGCATCATACTTACCATTTTTGAGAGCAGAATAATCTACACCACTTAATGCAGAATTCCCGTTCAAATGTGTATGAATACAACGTACACCACTTAGCCTTATTGCCCCTCTTCTACCTTTAAATTGAGGTAATTCGACACTTTCTTGGTGACCTAGTGAAACATCTGATACCTGACCACTTCTCGTGATATAGATTGAAATTTCGCGTTTTATTTTATCGGATATTTTAGCTAATTGCACTGCGAGTTCCACAGTTATGATTTGATCCTGTGGAACCTTAACTTCATATAACTTTTCCAATTCATCCAAAACCGTGTCTTTGATACCCTTTTTGTTACCACTAATTTCTGACATATTCTTCACCTTCTTTGCCAAAAACTAAATTAGCCGTTGTTTATAAATTATACCATAAGATAAACTAAACCGAATAAGTATAGAAACAGACGTAAAAAAATGCCGCATATTCTGCGGCATTTTCATATTATCACAACTATTTTCTGATATTAAGCTTAGCGATAATTGAACGATAACGTTCGATATCTTTAGCCATCAAATAATTCAAAAGGCCACGACGTTGACCAACCATTTTCAAAAGGCCACGACGAGAATGATGATCTTTCTTGTGTTCTTTTAAATGTCCGGTTAAATAAGTAATACGCTCAGTCAAAATAGCAATTTGTACTTCAGGTGAACCAGTATCACCTTCGTGTACGCGGTAAGTTTCAATAAGTTCTTGTTTTCTTTCAGGTGTCAACATAATAAAAATTCCTCCAATTATTTTTTAATCGCCCAAGCATTAGAAAGCGTCGGAGTGTCGCATCTCCAAGCATGGGTCTTTTGACGCTCGTTAAGTATAGCATAACGTCGCATAAATTACAACTACTTTTCTTTTTCGCTAAAATACGCAGAAATTATATCCTTGTCCTTCTGTATTTGGTCACATAACTCAGCTGGGGAATTAAACTTGCATTCACCCCTTATATAATCCATTAGATGAACAATAATTTGTTTACCATAAATGTCATCAAAAAAATCGAAAATATTAATCTCTAAGCGCTTTTTTTCAACATCTCCAAAAGTTGGACTATAACCAATATTTGCCATCCCTAAATGTTCAATATTAGAAACAAATACTTTAACAGCATACACACCTTTAGCAGGAACAATTAAATCTGCATCGGAAAACTCAATATTAGCAGTTGGAAAACCGAGACAACAGCCGCGGCTAGCGCCAGAAACAACGGTACCGCTAATCGTATATGCTCTGCCAAGCATTTTATTTGCCAAGGCTATTTGACCATTTTTAATCAATTCACGTATCATAGAACTGCTTACAACAGTTCCATTAATCTCTATTAATTTACGTACAATAACATCAAATTTATCTTCTTGTCCATATTTCATCAAAGTTTTTGTATTGCCCTTGCCAAGAAAACCATAACTATAGTTTTCACCAACAACTAAGCACTTAAAAGAAAATATTTTTAGTTTTTCCAGAAATTTCTCCGGTGAAAGTTGGGAGAAATAATGAGTAAATGGAATATTTACCAAAACATCTACCCCAAGCTTTGCGAACAAATCCTCTTTTTCTTTATTCGATATTAATTTTGGTGGCACAGCTTTAGGATCAATCTCAGAAAGTGGATGATTGCTGAACGTAAAAGCTAATAATTTATAATTATGCTTATCAGCATATTCACGAGCAGCCCTTATTACATCACAGTGCCCAAGATGAAGACCATCAAATGTACCTAACGCTATTACACTTGGGCCAAACTCACTTTGTGGCCCATGAAAATCATTAATTATCTCCATATGCAAAACCTCATAACATCTGTGTAAAAGGATTAATCACTTTATCAGCTTTTACCATCCCATTGCAGGCAGTCCCAATACCAATAAAAAAACCACCAACTGTTTTCAAGCGATATTTTCCTTCAGATACACCTAAAATTGAAGTAATTACACCCTGTGATATCCTTAACGCCTGCTTATCAGTAAGAATGAGTTCAGGGAAATGTTCGACAGCAACTTCAATAGGCAAAAGATGCGCAAAAGGTTCTTTCGATATTTCTTCCAAGGTTTTTGCGTCATCTAAGTCAAACCTGCCAGACCTTGTCCTAAGCAAAAAACTTACAGTACCACACATACCAAAAGCTTCTGCAATATCTTCGCATAGAGTTCGTATAAAGGTTCCCTTAGAACATTCTACATCTAAAAGAAGGTAATCATCTGACTGATAAACAAGAGACAGTTTGTAAATAGTTATTGGCCTAGACTCTCTTTCGACCGTTAATCCAGCTCTGGCTAACTGATAAAGTTTCTTACCATCGTGACGAACGGCGGAATACATTGGCGGAAGCTGCATCAGGGATCCTGTAAATTTTTGGAGAACAGTTTTAATTTGCTCCTTATCTGGCTTGAAGACAACAGACGTTTCGACAATATTGCCACTGTCATCAGCAGTATCAGTTTTAGCGCCAAACCTCAGTTCAACTCTATATGATTTTGTTTCCTCACCAGAATACTCTAATAAGCGTGTTGCCGTACCAATAAAAACTGGTAGTACTCCAGCAGCATCAGGGTCAAGAGTCCCGGAATGCCCTATTTTTTTTGTTTGAAGTACACGTCGCAAGTACCCTATAACATCATGTGAAGTCATGCCTGAAGGTTTTAAAACATTTAAAATTCCATCAACCATTACAATTGCCCATTTCTTCTAAGATACTAGCCAATATAATTTTTTTAGCCTCAGTGATATTTTTAAAAATTGTACATCCAGCGGCTCTTTTATGTCCACCGCCACCAAAACTTAAAGCAATCTTACTTACATCAAGACGTCGTGAGCGCATACTTACTCGCGTAACATTATCTTCAACGCCTTTAAACATTAATGCCACTTCTACGCCTGTTATATACCGCGGATAGTGGACGTAACTATCAGTTGCAATATCAGGATTATAGATTTCAGGACTAATATCAATGGTAGCTACTCTGCCATTACACGCAAAAGAAAGAGTTTCCAAAACTTTAGAAAGCAGCTTAATGTCATCACGTGATTTCATTTCCAAAAAGTCAGACACCACATCAGGCTCAACACCAATAGCCAACAATTCAGCAGCACAATTCATGCAATGTGGTGTTGTATTAGAATATTTAAAATATCCACAATCGGTTACTATCGCAACATAAAGGCAAAAAGCCATTTGTAGATCAATTTCAATATTCAATTCTTTAAAAAGTTGAAAAACGATTTCACCAGTTGCTGCAGCATCAACATCAAGATACAAGTAGTCCGCAAATTCCGTGTTTGAAACATGGTGATCAATATTCAGAATTGGCGCTTTTACGCATTCTGCGGCCACGCCAATACGATCTAGTGAACTTGCATCGTTTATTACAAGTAGATCAGTCTTTATTATATCTCCCGGTTTGAAACGAACAAATTGATCTATGCCAGGCATAAAATTATAATATGTAGAAATATCATCGTCGACAGAAATAACAACATTTTTGCCAAATTTTCTCAAACCAGCAGCTAAAGCGATTGTAGAACCAAGAGCGTCACCGTCAGGATTGATATGACTAACAATAACAATATCTTTTACGCTGCCTAATAAAGCAGCAACTTCAGGCATAGTTAATTTTTTACTCATTTTCTGTCTTCTCATCCTTCTTTATTTTTTCTAGAAGATTTTGAATATGAGCACTATATTCAATAGAATTATCTTTGCAAAAAACCAAGGATGGTGCAACTCTTAAACGAATCCTTTTTGCAATCTCAGTCCGAATAAAGCCTATTGCTTTATTAAGAGCGGTCCACACATCTTCTTTTGTTTCTTCAGGACCGTACAGGCTGATATAAATCTTTGCAAAACTTAAGTCATCAGTTAATTCGACTGCTGTTATAGAAACAAATTGTATTCGAGGATCCTTTATATCATTCAACACGATCTTACTGATTTCTTGTTTGATCGCTTCCTGTAATTTTTCAACACGAAGTCTAGCCACGATATCACCTCAAATCTCAATTATGCTTTAATTTCTTCCATTGTATAAGCTTCTAAAATATCTCCTTCTTTGATTTCACGATATTTTTCCAAAGTAATACCGCATTCAAAGCCAGAAGCTACTTCACGAACATCATCTTTAAAACGACGTAATGATTCAATTTCACCTTCATGGACAATTATTCCATCGCGTATAACTCGAACCTTCGAAGAACTAGTAATTTTCCCCTCCAGAACATAGCATCCAGCTATAAGCATCTTGGAAATAGTAATTACTTGTCTTACTTCCACGCGTCCTTGAATAACTTCTTTAAATTTAGGTGCTAACATTCCTTTAATAGCCGCCTCAACATCATTTAAGGCATCATAAATTACTCTGTAAGTACGTATATCAACCTTTTCGGTTTCTGCCGCCTTACGAGCATTAGCATCAGGTCTAACATTAAAGCCAATTATCAATGCATTTGCAGCGGAAGCCAACATAACATCAGATTCATTAATGGTTCCAACACCAGCATGAACTATCACAACTTTAACTTCTTCATTTTTTATGTTGGTTAAAGATTGTTTCAAAGCTTCAATTGTACCTTGTACGTCGGCCTTAACAACAATATTAAGCTCTTTCAGTTCACCTTCCTGAATACGTTGGAAAATATCATCCAAAGATACTTTTGTATGTTGTTGAATTTCTTCACTTTTCTTTTTAGCGATACGTTTTTCTGCGACGGAACGCGCAATTTTTTC
This sequence comes from Acidaminococcaceae bacterium, assembly GCA_050256135.1. Classification (GTDB taxonomy): domain Bacteria; phylum Bacillota; class Negativicutes; order Acidaminococcales; family Acidaminococcaceae; genus RZYP01. Next base: position 29,562 of record JBFWIF010000012.1, read on the forward strand.
ATCAGTAGCGTCCAAAATATCCCCAGCCATAGGAACATCATTAAGACCAAGCACTTCAACTGGAGTCGATGGTGTCGCTTTCTTTACCTTTTCACCGCGATCATTAATCATCGCTCTTACTTTACCATATGACGTGCCAGCAATAATACTATCACCTATTCTTAAGGTTCCTTTTTCAATTAAGACTGTAGCTACTGGTCCACGACCTTTATCAAGTTGTGCTTCAATGATAGTCCCATGTGCTGGAATATCAGGATTTGCCTTTAAATCCTGCATTTCAGCCACCAACAATATCATCTCAAGCAGATCTGATATACCGGTTTTCTTATGAGCAGAAACCGGTACCATTATAGTATCTCCACCCCAATCTTCAGGAATAAGTTGTAGTTCAGCAAGTTGCTGTTTTACATGATCTGGATTAGCCCCTTCACGATCCATCTTGTTAATAGCAACAATAATTGGAACCTTCGCAGCTTTCGCATGGTTAATTGCTTCAACTGTCTGCGGCATAACACCATCGTCCGCAGCAACAACAAGAATAGCGACATCTGTTACCTGCGCGCCACGAGCGCGCATAGCTGTAAATGCTTCGTGACCTGGTGTATCAAGAAATACAATTTTCTTACCTTGATAATTTACTTGATATGCACCAATGTGTTGAGTTATGCCACCGGCCTCGCGAGCAGTAACATGTGTTTTTCTAATTGCGTCCAATAATGATGTTTTACCATGATCAACATGTCCCATAACTGTAATTACAGGTGGTCGTGGCGAACGTTTTGCCGGATCATCCTCTGGCTCAGGTATTTCAGTTGGATCCTCTTCTGGGGGTAAAGCAACAACCTCAACATTGAATTCAGAACCTACTAATACTGCAGTTTCAAAGTCAATATTTTGGTTAATTGTAACCATTACTCCTAACATAAATAAATGCTTGATTACTTCACTAACTTCTCGTTTAATTAAATCAGCAAACACTTTAACATTTATTGTTTCACCAATCTCAACCATTGAAGGTTTTACAACTTCTACAGTCTTTTGTGGAACAGTCTTTGGTCCCATTCCCGGGCGTTTATTGCTCCTACCCATACGGTTTTGACTGTGCATAGGCCTACTTCCCTTGGTTGCATACGAACCTTGTATAGGACCCTTACTTTCCGTTCTACTTTTATTTGGCGTTTTTTTATTGAAATCATTAGACTGTTGTTTTGCAGGTTTTGTTCCCTGTTGCGGTCCCTTATTTATTTTTTGTTGTCCAAATGAACTGGGTTTTCCAGCTGATGTTTGATGCATAGGACGATTTGTTCCGCTTCCACTTTGGTGCGGATTCTGTTGCTTATGATTTATAAAATTACCCCCTGTATGTACATTACGACTTTCTCCAGTTGCGGAAGCATTATGTTGAGGACTATATTGAGATCGTTGAAATTTTTGTGCATCTTCTGAAGAAACTGTATTTTGCCTTGGATTAGGTTCAGCTATTGGACGTTGCTGAAAATTATTATTAGGTCTTTGTCCTTGAAAGCGATTCGTAGGAGTGTTGCTTTTAAAAGACTGCCTATCATTACTACGCTGCTGAGCAATTTGTCCGACTCCTGAAACTGCATTCTTATTATCATACTGTTTTCTTTTATCAATTGTTCTATCATTTGTCGTTACTACTGGCCTGACAGCTTTTTCATTACTTATATTCGTACCATGTTGCGCAACCTTTGCACTTACATTAGGTTTTACAGATGGCTTGTCAGCTTTCCGTTCAAATGTTTTTGCAACAATTTTTCTGACATCATCATCTACACTGCTCATGTGATTCTTAACATGAACATCATTCCGACTCAAAATATCAATTATAACTTTACTGGTTGTATCAAATTCTTTTGCTATTTCAAAAATTCTATGCTTACCCATTCATCCACCTCCAAACTTTTTGTTGGGCATCAAGCTTTCATCATATTGGCAAAATTAACATCAAGGACAGCGACAGCTGTTCTTTTTGCCTTACCAATAGCCATTCCGAGCTGTTCACGGCTCAATATTTCCATGGTCTTTACTCTGTAAAGGCCAGCCATATAATATATATCTTTCTTCGAATTATCAGAAGCATCGCTTGCTATTATAAGCAACTTTACTTTGCCACCCTTAAGAGCAGACTTTACTGCAAAATCACCAGAGGCAATTTTGCCAGCTTTTTGCGCTAACCCAAGTGCAAAAATAATACCTCTGTCATTGCTCATTGTTGAATTCCTCTAACATTTTTTCGTAAATTTCAGTTCCAATGGCGACATCCAATGCTTTTTCAAGACGCTTTTCCTTTACAGCTTTTGTTATACACTCTATTGCAGGACAGACATAAGCACCTCTACCAGGTTTTTTGCCAATTTTGTCAATTGAAACTTCACCCTCGGCTGACCTGACAATTCTAATCAATTCTTTTTTATCCTTCATATTGTTACAGCCAACGCATCTACGCTGCGGAATTTTTTTAACCTTCATTATTCTCACTGTCCTCTAAAATGTTAACATTTTGAAAGTCGCCGGCTGCCACTGCTTGTGACTCACTTTTTATATCAATTTTCCATCCAGTAAGTTTTGCCGCTAAACGAGCATTTTGTCCCTCTTTACCAATAGCCAGAGAAAGTTGGTAATCAGGTACTACTACACGACAAATTTTATCATTTTCATCTGCTATGGCCATCAAAACTTTTGCTGGTGAAAGTGCGTTAGCGACATATTGTTCCGGATTTGAGCTATATTTAACAATATCTATTTTTTCCCCACGAAGTTCATTCACAATAGTTTGTACCCGCATGCCTTTCTGTCCAACACAAGCACCTACAGGATCAATATTTTCATCTTTAGTATAAACGGAAATTTTGGAACGCATACCAGGCTCACGAGCAACAGACTTTATTTCTACTAGACCATCATGAATTTCAGGGACTTCAAGTTCAAAAAGGCGTTTCAACAAACCTGGATGTGTTCTGGAAACCATTATCTGAGGTCCCTTATTGGTTTTCTTAACCTCAACTATATAGGTCTTAATTCTATCATGATGCTGATAAGTTTCACCTGGAATTTGCTCATTAGGCATTAGAATAGCTTCTGCTCTTCCTAAATCAATATAAACATTACGATTCTCTAAACGTTGAACTACGCCATTTACTATATCATTTTCCCGACTGGAAAATTTGTCAAAAACCATTCCTCTTTCAGCTTCACGAATTCTTTGTACGACAACTTGCTTAGCATTTTGTGCTGCAATCCTGCCAAAGTTTTTAGGTGTAACTTCAATTTCTACTATATCATCAACTTCATAATTAGGGTTGATTTTTCTAGCCTCATTAAGATCAATTTCCTGAGCAGAATCGGTAACTTTTTCTACAATACTTTTCCTTGCATAAACATGAATCTCACCTGTTTGCTTATTTAAATCTACACGGACATTTTGTGAAGAGCCAAAATTTTTCTTGTATGCAGTTATTAAAGCCTCTTCTACAGCTTGGTATAAAAGCTCCGGAGAGATACCCTTCTCCTTTCCTAATTCAAATATCGCTTGTACGAAATCTGCGTTCACTTAAATACTCCTCCTGTTAATAAAATTTAAAAATCAATATGCGGTCTTATACTTGCAATTAATTTACGTTCAATAACTACACTATTATCATTCAGTAAAAGAGTAATATTATCCGTATCGTGAGCAACAAGGACTGCTTCAATTGTTTTGGCACCATTCCAAGGCGTGAAGAACAGCAAGTCAACCTTTTTGCCATACATCCTTACGAAGTCTTTATCTTTTTTTAATGGTCTGTCAATACCGGGTGAAGATACTTCCAAATAATATTTATCCTTTATAGGATCTTTCTCATCTAAAAGTTTAGTAAGTTTTTCACTAACATATTGACAATCATCAATTTCAATTCCACCTGGTTTGTCAATATAAACACGTAGATACCAATCTTTTTCACGAACATATTCAATATCAACTAGATCTAAATCCGTTCCTTCAATAATCGGTAAAACCAATGCTGTAATCAATTCTTCAAGTTTTTCCCTTTGCATAAAAACCCCCCCTGCTCTTCTCTTAAAAAGGTTGTTAGTAAACGAAAGAGCTGGCTAACCAAACAATAATAGTGTAGCTCGCTCTTCATCGTTATTTGTTGGTAATTTATTGCTTACTATGCTAATTTCAAATGTAATCAGACAACCTAAACAATATAATTAGAGCGACGTCTTTCAACGCCGCTCATGAATTAATAGTTTGTTATTGTGTCTATTATAACATAATTCAGTAAAATAGCAAATAAATGTTTTAGCTTAGCTTAATTATAATATGATATATCTTATGTATTTGCCTTAACTAAATAAGCCAATCTGATCAGTTTCCGGCATACCTTCAAGGGAACCATGCGTAGCCAGAGCATCGACAGCAGACTTAGGTATACCAGCACGCGTTTTTAAATCCTCTTGAGAAATAAACGGTTGTCCTTCCCTAGCTTTGGCAATATTATCGGCTGCAGTTTCTCCAATGCCTGCAAGTCCTGCTAAAGGAGGGAGCAAACCTTTAGGTGTAACAATGAACTTGTGCGGATCTGATTTGTATATATCGACACGCTCAAATTCGTAACCTCTGCTTATCATTTCAATTGCCAGTTCCATATATGTAGCTGTATCTTTATCGTTAACTTTGGCCGCATTACCTAGCGAATATACTTCTTTGACATATTTTTTCATGTAATCTAACCCATTTAATACTAACGCAGCATCAAATTTTGGAGCCCGTACTGTGAAATAAGCAGCGTAAAATTCTTTAGGATGATGGACCTTGCAATAAGCAATCCTATAAGCCATCATAACATATGCAACAGCGTGGGCCTTAGGAAATAAATATTGAACCTTGTGACAAGATTCAATATACCAGTCCGGCACATTAGCTTTTTTCATACTATCCAACAAATCATCAGGAAGACCTTGTTTATGCGCCTTACCTTTTCGGCAGGCCTCCATTATTTTAAACGCCTTACTAGGATCAACACCCTTTGCAATCAAAGATGTCATAATGTCATCTCTAGTTGAGATGGTATCATCAACAGGCACTCCTGATTTAATCAAATCCTGAGCGTTATTCAGCCAAACATCTGTTCCATGTGAATACCCACTGACACGGACTATATCGCTAAAATTCTTCGGCTGTACATCCTTTATCATTTGTCTTACAAAATGGGTGCCGAATTCAGGTATGCCATAGGTGCCAACATCACTATTGATTTGTGAGGCAGTAACGCCAAGTGATTCCGTAGAAGAAAATAGTGACATAGTTGCTGGATCACCAAAAGGAATACTTTTTGCCGGCATGCCAATCATATCCTCAAGCATACGTATGACCGTCGGATCATCATGGCCAAGTATGTCCAGTTTAACGAGCCTGTCATTAATTGAATGATAATCAAAATGGGTAGTAATGGTGCCGGAATTTTTATCATCAGCTGGATATTGAACTGGGGTTATATAGTGAATATCCATATCACGCGGTACAACCATAATACCGCCAGGGTGTTGGCCGGTAGTACGTTTAATGCCAGAAAAGCCAGAGATAATACCATCAACAAATGCGTTTCTTACCTCTTTGCCCTTATTATCATAATATTTTTTGACAAAACCATAGGCAGTTTTATCAGCTATTGTTGCAATAGTGCCAGCACGAAAAACATTATCACGGCCGAATAAATCTTCTGTATATTTATGTGCCTGTGGCTGATATACGCCCGAGAAGTTCAAATCAATATCAGGCACCTTATCGCCATTAAAACCCATAAACACGGCAAATGGAATATCATGTCCATCTCTTACCATAGGTGTTTCGCATTCAGGGCAATTCTTTTCTGGCAAATCGAATCCGGATCCGTAACTGTTATCAGTAATAAATTCACTATGGCGGCAATGAGGACAACGATAGTGAGGTTTCAATGGATTAACCTCAGTTATATCAATCATCGTCGCAACAAAAGATGACCCTACTGATCCCCTAGAACCGACAAGATAACCATCATCCAACGATTTTTTTACTAGTTTGTGTGCAATAAAATATAGAACGGCAAAACCATTACCGATAATTGATTTAAGTTCCATTTCAAGACGGTCATTGACAATCTGTGGTAAATCATCACCATACCATTCATGCGCTCTTTGATAAGTCATCTCCCTGATTTTTCGTTCTGCTCCTGGTATGATTGGTGAATATAATTGATCACGGTCAGGAATTGGCTTAAACTTTTCTATTTGTTCACTAATAAGATTTGGATTAGTTACAACAACCTCGAATGCAGCTTCATCGCCTAAATATCTGAATTCTTCAATCATTTCTTCAGTAGTACGCAAATACAATGGAGCCTGCAGGTCGGCGTCACTATATCCCTGTCCCGCTTGCAAAATACGACGCAATATCTCATCTTCAGGATTTAGAAAATGCACGTCACAAGTGGCAACCACAAGCTTATTGAGCTTTTTCCCTAGCAAATATATTTTCCTGTTAATATCCTCTAAATCCGCCGTATTAGTTATCTGTGGAAAAGCATTGTCACGAACTAAAAACATATTATTAGCAACTGGTTGTATTTCTAGATAGTCATAGAATTGTGCAGTTTCTATAATCTCTGCCTCAGATCTGCCATTTAAAATTGCTTGATAAAGTTCCCCCGCTTCACATGCGGAACCAATTAAAAGACCTTCCCGATACTGGCTTATCAATTCTCGCGGTATACGTGGACGCTGTTTAGCCAAATATTTTAAATGTGAAACGGATATCAATCGATAAAGATTTCGTAATCCTTCAGGATTTTTTGCCAAAATAATTACATGATAAGAACGCTGACTATTTATGGTTGGCAATAAGTAACCTTCAACGCCAAAAATCAGTTTAAAGTCAGTATCTTCAACTTCATCGTAGGCAAAAGGAAAAGCTTGCACAACGCCATGGTCTGTAAGGGCTAAAGCAGAATGTCCCCATTTTTTGACAGTATTCATTAGGTCTTTAATTGGCGTTACAGCGTCAAGCCTGCTCATCTTGGTATGGCAATGTAATTCTACTCTCTTAAGCGTCGATGTATCCATTCTGGTTTTCTTTGGAATGGCACATATTCCATAGGGATTAAACATCACAATTTCATCATGCTCGTACCGGTCTGGCTTCACGTTTCCACAAACTCTTATATTCATGCCTTTTTTTAATTTAGTCTTAAATTGGTCACATTCCTTTTTTGCATCAGCGCCTTTTTCGTTGTCACCTTTAAAATCGCTAAAACGAATTTTCAGCAACAACCCGTCAGTATCATCTTTGATAGCAATCTTTAATATTATTGCGCCTGTCCTTAGTTCACGCTCTTCAAAATTAACAACTGTACCTTCAACAATTACTTTATTTTCTTCTTCACTTACTTCACAAAGAGGTCGTACCTTGCCGGTAAATTTCTTACCGTAAATATTATCATCGTTAACTTTATTGGTAGTTTTTGCCACTTCTTTATGTAAAGCACGGATATAGTCTTCATCCACTACTTCGTTATTGTATTCACATACGCAATTTTCAGAAACAGAAAATTCAATATCAACATTGTTAAGTGCGAAATCATTCTCAAGGATATCACGTAATAAAACATCAAGATGTTTTTCCGTTACATACTCAAGAATAGTATCACCTGTAAAAAGTATGTTAAGCTTCAAACCTTCTTCCAGCCATTCAGCAGCACGTAAAAGAGGTGCTGCCTCTGAGCACCTCAAACGAACTTTAGCAATAATGTCTTCCTTGTGTGCCAAAAAAGAAAAAGAATCACCTTTTCTTATATTTACGTCTCGATTAACAAGATCGACAATATTTAAGTCACAAATATTTTTTAAAGTAAAAGCTATTTTTTCTAGCAGGTCCTGACCAATTTGAACTGAAGAATAATATTCTATGGTCAACTTTTTTTCTTTCGAATCAATAAAAACCTTAGATGGATTTATTTGTTCAAGTCTCTTCAGTTCTTCATCCAAAAAATCTTGACCATTCAGAAAAGCAAAAAAGTGACTCTTATCAGGGCAAATAGAAACTATCTCCTTCATGCTTTCCTCCGTAGATTATGTAAATGTATTACTAAACAATATTTTCCAATGATATAACGCCATCTATTGCTTGAATACCAGCAATTATTTCATTAGTATTAAGGTCTTTATTAATTTTTAAAAATAACTCCAATGATATGGTATCTTGCAGATCATCATTTTTTAGATTTATATTTCTTACCTTAATTTTTTGCTCCGTCAGATATTTTAAAATATCGCTAACTGCATCAGAATTATTATGAGCAACGATATGAATATAACGTCTTTCTATCCTAGTTGCTCCAGGAAATTTCTTTTCCCAACCGTGGAAAACAACAATTGTAACCAGCATTATTACGGTTGAAGCTATACCGATTTTTATCATGCCGC
>JBFWIF010000013.1:0-36823 GCA_050256135.1 Acidaminococcaceae bacterium
TGCTTTTCCTAAATAAAAGAACTCCAATGAAGTTCCTAGCACAAGAGCCGACCAAAAACCAGTTTCTTCATCAAAAAGACGTTTGACAGAGTAATAAAACATAATAACCGTAGCTAATCCCATCAAAGCTGATGGAAAACGTGCTGCAAAATCGCTGACTCCAAAAGTGTTGAAAGTTCCTGCTACCAGCCAATAATACATTGGTGGTTTGTCATACCAAAAATCATTGAATATTCTTGGGGAAGTGTAATCACTGAATTGAATCATTTCTCGCGCTGTTTCAGCATAGACAGGCTCATCAGGATCAAGAAGAGGTGTGTCACCCAACCCATAAAACAAATTAAAACCCAGCAAAATCAAAAGTAACAGTACCCTTAATCTTTTATCCAAGCTGCTTATCCTCCCTCACTAATTCTGCAAAATAGTTATATGTTTTTTGCAGCCCGTCCTGCAAAGCTGTTCGCGGTAAAATACCCAACTTCTGTTTTAAATTAGAATTGTCTAAACATGAACGATAAATATCACCAGGTCTTGCTTCCTGATGATTAACTTTAATTTCTTTTTGAGCAACTTGCGCAAAGTTATGTATAAGCTCATTAATACTAACTTCCATAGTATTTGATACATTTATGGTATGAAAACCTTTAATATAAAAGGCAGCGTTTATGGCCTCAGCAACATCACCTGCGTAAACGAAATCACGTGTTTGTTGTCCATCGCCGAACAATGAAATAGGTAAACCTTCTGCAATGCGTTTAGCAAAAATACTGATAACACCGCCTTCGCCACCGTTACCTTGGCGCTCGCCGTAAACATTAGCAAACCGTAAAACAACAGCATCAATACCATACAGTTCGTTATAAACACGCAAATAATGTTCCGCTGTCATTTTAGTTATACCATAAAAAGACATTGGCATAGATGTTTCGTCCTCTTTTAGTGGCACATTTAAATTGTTTCCGTAAACAGCTGCGCTGGAAGAAAAAATTACTCTCGGCACAGAATACTTCCTGCAACAATTCAGAATATTGATTAATCCTAAAATATTTATATCTGCGTCTTCATCGGGATGTTCGAGTGAATATGGCACCATAGTTTGAGCAGCAAGGTTGACAACAATATCAAAGCGGCCTTTTTCAAATATTTTATCTAAATTGTTTTCCCTTATATCCATCTCATAAAATTCAATTTTCTGCGGAATATTTTCTCTGCTTCCAGATGATAGATTATCCAACACAAATACTTCATGCCTATTATTATTATTCAAAAGATTAACAAGATGAGAGCCTATGAAACCTGCACCACCTATAATTAAAATACGCATCTTAACACTTCTTTCCGAAATTTATATTAGATAAAAAATTAGCTCCGAAAGCTTTAACACAAACTGCTCCGCCTAACAAAAAGGGGAAATATTCACAAGTAAATCGCCATAAAACTGCCATAATACCAACTGTACCACTTGGCAATAATGGGGAGAACAGCAAAACAAAACCAGCTTCAGCAATTCCTGATCCGCCAGGGGTAGGTGAAAAATACAATACAAGATTAAGTAAAATCATCCTTCCCAATATCACCGGATATGAGAAATCAAGGCCAAATCCGCTAATGAAGACAGGCACAACCGAATATATAGCGAGCAAACTTATACCAGATTCAATAAAAGCCCTAATAATGGCCAATGGATTTTTGCCAAGTAAGAACGATGCCTTACGAAATTCTTTATACCAGAGAAAAACTTTTCGACGCATTGTTTTAGACAACTTATTTGTCATGACAAAAAGCCAATGCTCAGGATATCTTGTATTCATAAAGCAAATCAAAGTTATAGGAATCAAAAACAAAATAAAGCATATTATCAAAATTAAATTCGCAGGAAGTCGCATAACAAGTGCCTTATCGTTAAGCAAAACAAATGGAAGCATCAAAATAAGAAACATTATAGACATAGCTGTACGTACAATTACTACAGCGGTGGCTTTAGCAACAGGTATCCCACCTTTTTTCATGAAAAGGACCTGCGCAACAGCACCTCCACTGGCACCAGGAGTAATTAAAGCTAGAAAATAATTGCTTAAAACAACATTGACGGCATTGCCAACAGACAACTTTTCGCCAGATGCCTTAGTAAGGTTCATCAATCTGGTACCATCAAAAAAGAGACCAACAGACAAAACACCCAAAACAGCGGCTACTGACCAAGGGTCAAAAATGGTCAAATATTCCAGAGCTTGGATGTCAAAAGTAAAATAAATAACTGTGCATGAGGTTAAAACAACTACGACGAACAAAACCGCAAAATGCTCCATTAACTTATTTCGCATAGCTCAACCCACCAAAATTTATTAGTGAAATTCTTTTTGATTTAATTTTCTCAATATTTTGAAGCGCAACAAAAGCAGCTAATTCATCTTCCCAATGGTATCCCCATGTATATAAATTGCTCAATTTACCATCATGCATGCCTGGATGTGTCATAATTTCAGTGTAACCATCTGGCAAATTTTCAATTATTGTTTCGACGAGACATGTATTTAAATTGCCACCAGCTAACATGCCAAAAAAATGATTTGGAAACAGAATACCAGCTTTTTTTAATTTTATCCGTGCTAACTCCGAACACAAAGTAAGCCCCAAACGCCCGATCAGTCTTCCCCAGTCGGCATTGTAACCACCTGTCCAAGTTATGCTTTCAGCTGGAACTCTTACCCTATCAATATCATATTTTTTGCAAAGTTCAATTACTATATCAATAAGTCCTGGCAAGACATGTAAATGCTGGTGGCTGTCAAAATGTGTAATTTTGAGCCCTGTAGATAGTCCTTTTTCTATTTGAGCTGACAGTTCATCCTTTATTTCTTCCTTGCATACTTTACCAGCAACAAATTTTTTTATAAATTGTAAATAATCCAAAGGGAAAAAACCATTATTATCCAACAATGAAGAAACTTTTTCAGGTGCCAACAGTGGTTTAACACCACCAACCAAAGTCAAATGTATACCTATGCCAAGAGTTGGGTTAGATTTTGCCAGTTTTACTGCATCGTCAAATGCAGGAGCACTGCACATTAAGGAAGTGCTTGTAATACACCCTTCTTGAAATCCTTTAATAATACCTTTATTAATATATTTATGTAAACCGAAATCATCGGCATTTATAATCAAGTATTTCATAATATAAACCTCGTCAAAAAGCACATTTTATCAGCGTTCTTAGTAATTTTATCATAAAAGAAAACGTTTTTCTTCTTAATTTATTTTTTTATAGTTTGCAAAATGTTTTTTTACCAGTTTTTCCAAAAAATCTTTACCTAATTCTTCTTTAATTTCTTTTGCTTTTGCGGTTGCAATCTCTCCTCCGCCTTTTGGCAAAGTCCGCCCAGCTAAAATTGATAATTCATGCATTAAAGCTAAAAACCGTTCCCTTGCTAAAACAGAGGCAGCAGCAACTGCAATATCTGCTTCTGCACGCTTTTGCTCTACAACAATCAAATCAGAAAACTCTTTTTCCAAAGTTTCTCTAATTCCACTATGCACGGAAAACTGGTCAACTAAAGCATACTTGCACTCACGTCTCTGCTGGACAGCTTTTCTTATAGCAGAAACATGTCCATTAGCTAATAAATGATTCAAATTTTTCTTTTCTGCGTGCAATTGGTCATATCGAAAATTATACATCTCTGGCTTTAAGGCAAGTACAACATTTATTGGAGCTATTTCTTTGATAAGAGGAGCCAGTCTGTGTATTTCTTTGTCCGATAATACCTTGCAGTCTTTCACACCAACAGCAATTAATTCTTGTGCGATATTAGTATCTACCAATACAGCAGCAACTACAAGCGGTCCAAAAAAATCACCTTTGCCAGATTCATCCGACCCTACCCAAACACCGTTAAATCCTGCGCAATTTTCTAAAAGACTTATTGATTTTTCAACCTCATTATTTGTAATATTCTTTTCAGCACATTTTTTACTATCAAAAGAAGAGACTGCTGCCATTGCTTTATTCATAAGAGTGCCATCCTGGCCGCCCCAAACAGAACTTATGCCCTTCTTCCCCTTATAGATTGACAAAACTACCTTATCAGCACCTCTTAATATTTGAAACTGTCTCCCGTAAGGCAGTTCTTTTTCTTTTACCGCAACATCAGAAAGCGAACAAAGCTGATGTCGGATATTCTCTAAATATCTTGAGAAATCAATCATTGGGATCTTCCTCTGCTTTTTTTATTGCCTCACGCATCACACTCTTTAAAGACCTACCAGTTATATCAGCAATTTTCCTGCAATCTTCATATTCAGGCGCAACATTCACGATTTTGTCATTGTAAATAGCTATTTTAACAGCAACAGAACCATCAGTGAGCTCTGTATTAATAAATCGGCGCACGGCTATTTTGCGCTTGACCTGATAATATCGCAAACCCAAAGAGCTTGTTTCATTCAATACTATCGCTACCACATGTTCCAGACTTTTCTCAGGTAGAAGAATTGACAATTTGTGTGCAGGCCGCCCTTTTTTCATAATAATTGGTGTTACCCAAACGTCCAACGCGCCGGCTGACAGAAGTTTCTCAAATACAAAAGGATATAATTCACCTGACATATCATCTATATTGCACTCTGCCACCATTAATGACTCATTAGCATCTTCATTAATTTCACCGATACTAATTCTAACCATATTCGGTATAGGCAAATCCCAGGTACCAGCACCATAACCAATAAATCTTACAGAAAAATCAACTGGTAAGTCTGCTGCCGGCTCTGCTAGCACTGCCATCAAAGCGGCACCGGTAGGTGTAACAAGTTCCTTTTCGATAATACCGTGATAATGAGGGATGTTCTTTAATATTTCTGCTGTTGCTGGCGCTGGAATTGGCATTAATCCATGAGCACATTGAACAAATCCGCACCCTGTCTGTATTCTGGAAACATATATTTTTTCAATTTCTAAATACTCCAATGCGAGTACAGAACCAACGATATCTATTATAGTATCAATCGCGCCAACTTCATGGAAATGAATATCATCCACTGATTTGCCATGCACACGTGCTTCAGCGACAGCCAAAATACCAAAAACCTTCAGTGCATTCTCTTTTACTGCAAGGCTCAAGGTTGATTCGTTAATGATTTTAGTAATATCTGACAAATTTCGATGTTCATGATGATAATGACTTACACTACCTATTTCAGGCTTCTGTGAATGTTCATACCCATGTTGGTGATAATGCTTATCAGTTTGCAAATGATTATGACAGTGTTTGTCTGTATGTACATGTTCATCAGGTAATATCACATTAAAATAGTTACCCTCGATGCCACATTTGTTCACAAGCTTATAGATAATTTCGTAATTTCCCAAATCCATTTTTTCTAATTCATCAGTTATATACTTAAGAGGAACGCCAAGATTTAGTAAGGCTCCCAGAAACATATTGCCACTTATTCCACTAAAAGCTTCGATATAAATAGCCTTCATTTACTCACCTCATATGATTAATTATGCTAGCCATTCTTCCTGCGCCAAAACCATTATTAATATTTACAACAGCAACACCTGCAGCACAGCTATTGAGCATACCCAAAAGTGCTGAAAGTCCTTCAAAATTTGCCCCGTATCCAGCACTTGTCGGCACTGCAATAACCGGTTTTGCAACAAGACCACCGATAACGCTGGCCAAAGCACCTTCCATACCTGCAATTACAATCAAGGCATTCGCTTCCCTTATTGTCTCAAGGCGCTCAAATAAACGGTGAATTCCGGCAACACCGACATCATAAATACGTTCAACATGATTGCCCATAATTTCTGCTGTAATCGCAGCCTCTTCTGCCACTGGCAAATCACTCGTACCAGCTGTAATTACAGCTATCTTTCTTGCAATATCGCGACAAAGAGGTTTACGTTCAACAGTAATGAGCCGAGCTTCCTCGTGAAAAGATGCATCAGGTACTTTAATCTTTACTGCTTCAAAAATATCGCTATTTGCTCTTGTTCCAAGAATATTATCATGGTTTTGACTCAACTTTTCCATAATCAAAGCATTTTGTTCAATTGTTTTGCCTTCGCAATAGACTACTTCTGGAAAACCTTGTCTGAATGTTCTTGCATGATCTATTTTAGCAAAACCTAAATCTTCACAACCCGCATTTTGTATTTTTTCAAGAACCTGATTGGCATCAAGTTGGCCATTTTTGTATGCTTCAAGTATTTCTTTCATTCTTTCTTCGTAGACCATAATTCCCATCCTTTTTTAATATCAATAAACATAGTATAACATAGAAAGAAAGTATCCGTAGCATAAAAAAGGAGCATTCACCAGTGAATGCTCCTTTTTTTATACAGTTCTATGTTTCTCTTTCCACTCTTCGATCAGCATATAAACCAGTGGTACAACAACAAGCGTTAGGATAGTCGAAGTAACCAAACCACCCACCAATACAACACCCATTGACTGTCTTAATTCGGCACCTGCTCCTATGCCTAACGCGATAGGCGTCATTCCTAGGACTGTAGACAAAGTTGTCATTAATATTGGCCGCAAGCGCAAAGAGCAAGCCTCAAGAATAGAATCCTTGACAGATTTACCAGCCACTCTTGCCTGGTTTGCATAATCCACTAATAAAATCGAAGTCTTGGTAACAAGTCCAAGAAGCATAGTAAATCCTATCAGAGACATCATGTTAATTGTTTGTCCTGAAACAAGCAAGCCAATAATTGCGCCTATTAAAGCAAACGGAAGGGCAACCATTATAATAAGAGGCTGCACAAAACTTTCAAATTCCGCGGCCAAAACCATGTAAATCATGATAACGGCAATTAAGAGTGCCTTAGCAATTTCAGCAAATGTTTTACTCATTATATCAGCCTGACCTATCATCTTGTAGCGATAGCCTAATTGCATATTAAGTTGCGGTATCAAATCTTTTTCAATTTTTTGAATTAATTCGCCCGGAGTCGTGCCAACAGTATTAGCGTAAACGACAAGCTGTCTTTGTCTGTCTTCGCGATCAATACGTGTAGGTCCAGAATCCAAAACTACGTCAGCAACATCCGCCAGACGTACAAAAGAACCAGATGAAGTTGAAACCATAAGATTTCTTACATCTTCAATATTCTTCCTATAATCATCATTAAGTTGTATTCTGATGCTATAGTCATTATCTCCAACTGTAAAGCTGTTAGAAGTAGTCTTACCCTGAAATGCCATCTTGACAATTTCACCGACATTTGATGCATTTAACCCAATAGCACTAGCTCGTAATGGATCAACTTTAACAATAACTTCTGGCTCAGCTTCGCCAGTTGATATATCAATATCTGTTGCACCAGGCTGTTGGCGAAGCATTTCAGCTAAATTCTGGGCATATCCTTCAAGAACATCCATATCAGAGCCGCGCAAACCAACCTGGACCGGTCTTTTATCTCCGCGACCACCACCTTGCCCCGTTACAACCGAAATACTTAAACCAGGAACATTCTTTAACTTCCTACGTAATTCGTCCATAACTTCACTCATTGAACGCTTACGTTCTGATGCAGGAATCAGCTTGACATCAATAGTCCCCTGACTGACAGGTGTTCTTTTACCGCCTAATCTCATAGCGACAATTTTCACTTCGCTGAAACTACTAATTTCCGTTTCAACAGGTTCGACCATATTTTTCATTTTTTCCAGATCGGTACCAGTAGGTGCTTTAATAACTACACTAAACTCACCTGAATCATATGTTGGTTGTAACTCAACACCAAGAAACGGAAGAAGAGCAAAATTAAAGAGCAAAGTTACGCAAGAAATAACGATAACCTTCTTAGGGTGCCCTATTGCCATTCTCATCATTTCATTATAAAAAATACGCGTAGCTTGGAAGCCTGCCTCAAATTTATCTAATACAATCTGCAGATATTTGTTGCGTGGATTACTGCTTCCACCAACTTCCTTAGGCTTTTTTAACCAGTAGGCAGACATCATAGGCGTAAGGGAATAAGCCGAAATAGTAGAAAAAGCTACTGCAAAAGCAACGGTCAAGCCAAATTGAGAGAAAAACTGTCCGACTATTTCGCCCATGCTTCCAATTGGAATAAATACTGCTACCAATGCAAGCGAGGTTGCTAAAATAGCTAATGCCAGTTCTTCAGTTGCTTCCTGCGCTGCCTGCAACGGACTTTTTCCCATCTCCATATGTCGGAAAATATTTTCAATCAAAACAATGGCATCATCTATTAACATACCTACCGCAAGGCTTAATCCCATAAGTGACATGTTGTTTAGGGTGAAGTCCATTTGTTTCATCAAAACAAATGTTGCTATTACCGATGTTGGAATCGCTAATCCACCTATAACTGTAGCACGAAAGTTCTGTAAAAATAAATAAGTAATCAAAAGAGCCAGAAAACCGCCAAAAAGAATCGAAGACCAGACATCACTGACATTTTCGCGGATATATTTGGATTGATCTCTGATAACATCTACCTTTATGTCATGCGGTAAATCATTTTGTTTGATTTTTTCCATCGCCGCCATGACACCATCAGTAACAGCAACGGTATTAGTTCGTGATTGTTTTTGCACCGCAAGCACAACACTGGGAATGCCATTCGAGCGTGCGTATGATGTTTCTTCTTCCCAAGAGTCACGTACATTGGCGATATCGCTTATCTTAACAATGCGCCCATTTTGGTTACTAACAACCACATTTTTAATATCATCAATATTCTTGAACTTACCAAGAGTACGAACGGTTAATTCCGTTCCATGTTCTTTAACCGATCCACCTGGTGTATTCATGTTTTCACTATTTATAATGCTATAAACACTTTGAAAAGGTATACCATAACCATTGAGTTTTTGTGAATCAACCTGAATCTTGAACTCTCTTTTACCTGCACCATAAACATTGACTTCCGAGACACCTTCAACTCTTTGCAACTCATCAGACACAACATCTTCCACAAGTTTACGAATTTCTCCACGACTGCGGACATCAGAAGATAAAACGAAAGCAACTATTGACTGAGCTGATAAGTCTACTCTCTGTACTATTGGTTCATCAATATCATCAGGCAGCCTACCGCGAACAGACGCAACCTTCTCTCGTACCTCACTGGCCTTTTCTTTCGGATCAATACCTAATTCAAACTCTAACACTGTTTGGGAATACCCTTCTCTGATTGAGGAAGACAGTGTCTTTATGCCAGAAACCTGACTGACCCGGTTTTCAATCGGCTTGGTGATCAAAGTTTCCATTTCTTCAGGCGCAGCGCCCTCATATGTTACAGTTACACTTACCAAAGGGTAGTCAACCTCTGGATATAAGTCTACTCCCAGATTAGGATAAGCCTTAATACCAAAAACGACAAGCAATAATATAAACATTGTGGTGAATACAGGTCTATGAATGAAAGTGCGGATCATTTTGCGCTACCTGCCTCATCAATTTTAACCTTGCTGCCTTCTCTGATTTTATTCTGTCCACCGATTACAATGCGATCATTCTCATCAATGCCATCTAAAACTTCAGCAATGCCATTTCCAATATAACCAGTGGTCAGAACCTTGCGTTTAACATAGTTATCCTCATCAATCACAAAAACAGTTCTTTGATCTTCGCGCATTACTATAGCACTTTGAGGTATAACCAAAGCGTTAGGCTTATCATTGGCATGTATATATACATTAGCATAAACGCCGCCGCGAAGCCTGCCGTCAGGATTCGGGATAGATACCTCCGCAGCAAAAGTCCTGCCTGGTGCATCAGCGACGGCTGCAATTTTGGTTACCTTACCTTGGAATTTTTCTCCAGGTATTGCCGGCATTTCAATATCTGCAATGCTGCCAATCTTAACAAGACCTATTTGTCCCTCAGGAATATTTATCTTCACCAATAAAGTACTTATATCTGCAACATTAAATAAAGCGTCGGTATCCTTAGCATAATACCCTTCCTGGTAATAACGTTTAACAACAAAACCGGCATGAGGAGTCAAAACTTTGGTGCCCTGCATTTTAGAATAAGCATTGTCATAAGTTCCTTGTGCGCTATCCAATTTACCTGCTGCCATATCTCTGGTAAATCTAGCATTATCAACTTCTTGCTGAGAAATAGCACCATTTTCCAAGAGCCGTTGATAGCGTGCAAGTGTAGTTTCAGCCTGTTCAAGGTTAGCTCTTGCATCGTAAACGCTACCGAGATAAGCATTAACAGTTGCATCTATTTCACTGCTATCGAGAACAGCCAAAACAGTACCTGCTTCAATATAGTCGCCTTCATTAACTAATACATTCTGCACACGTCCTGCAATTTTAGGAGCAATCTTAGCCTGCCAAACAGGATCAAGGTTACCGGCAAAAGTAAGAACGGGTTTAATAGTTTCACGTTTGGCAAAGCCTGTTGGAACGGCCACAGCTTTTCCTTGGGTCGCTTTTTCTGCACGTTCCCGAGATGACATTATATTCATAAAAATTCTTATTCCAATAATAACGACCAAAACTGCTAAAGCTAAAGCTAAAATTTTGACTCTCTTGTCATGAAGATTCATAGCCGCTCCCCTTTATCCGGTTAATAATACATACATGCAAATTATACCCCTAAAAATATCACTTGCATAGAACTTTCATGGGCATATAAAAAATAATTTGCAGCAGTAAAACTAAACTAGCTGTACAAAAAAGTAGACAAGACTAAGTCTTGTCTACTTTTTCTTACTAGCCGTTGGCTGTGCGGCAGGTATTTTAGTCTTTGCAGCCGATGGCTTAGGATTTTTCAATGCATAAACAACAAACTCAGCATTCATTTTCAAAGAACCCTTGCCATCCGAGCTGAAATCAACGCTTTGAATTGTCGTAAATCGCGTTCCCTTTTCAACTTGCTGCAGAAACTCAACTAAGTTAAAGTAATCTCCGCTTAAAGTCAGTTTCAAAGGCACCGCAAAGGCACCGCCTTTATCTTGTTTAACCTCTGTAGGAGGTTTCAAGCTTTCTAAGGTAACTTTGTTAACCATTGCTAGCTTAGAATATTCAGCTACCAATTCCGGAATAGTCACGGTATCAGGCAACTTTTTCTTAACTTCCTCAAGTTTTAAAGTTTGGATTTTTAAAAAAGCATCATAATCCTTGTTCTGCCCAGCGAAAGTTTGGACCGCAGCCAATCTGGTATTAGCCTGTAAAAGTCGATTTTCAATTTTTGCTGTATCATCCCTCAACGGTATAATAAATTGCATTGAAACCATAAAAGCAAAAAAAACAACTAAAATTAATAAAATCAAGTATCGCGTATTTAATGTTATTCTAGAAAAATATTCGTTCATTTTTTCCCTACCTCACTTTTGTGGACTTTGAGGGAAAAATCAATAGCAACAGCTGAGCCAGCAGAATTAGCTGCCTTGCTAAGTTTTGTATCAAGCAGATCAACTGAATTTATGGTAGGATCTTTCTGCAGGCGATTGATAAAATCAAGAATATTTTCCATATTAAGTGACTTCCCTTTAATGGTAATTTCAGATGTCTTGGCTTTATTCTGCGTTACATTCAAAAGCCAACAACCATACGGAGTGACGTTACCAAGTTCTGCTAAGGAATTGCTCCAAAGCAAACGTTCTTTCAACTTTTCTTTAACAATATTATTCCTTTTATTTATTTCTGCATTCTGCACTTGGTTCAAATCATAACGTTCCTGCCATACATGTAAGGAACTAATCTGATTTTGCACATCTGCCAATTTATTTTCTGCATATTTAAACATAAAAAGGCTATATGCCCAAAAGAGAACAGTAACTACCGTCACCAAGTAGGTTCCAGCAAGCAAAAACTTGTAAGCAGGTACTTCTGACCTGCGTCGTTCCTCAGGCAAAAGATTGATTTTAATCATCAAACTCACCTCCGGCAAGGGCAGCCCCTACTGCAACCGCTAATACTGGTGCCGCAGTTTTCACTTTCTTCTTATCAAATTTCGAATTAAAATCAACAACTTTTAAAATATCATGAGTAATAACTTCATTTTCGCTGTCTCTGCTTATATATTCGGATAGTCCAGGAACTGCTGACCCTGCTCCCGCCAAGACGAGATGAGTAAAGACGGTCTCTCTTTTATTTGTAATATAATAGTCACTTGTGAGTCGACACTCATGCACAAGACTATTCACGGCGTCCTTTAACGCTAAACTTGCTTCTTCATACTCACCGTCGACATCAATAAGTAAAGGCGTGGTCGTTATAAGCGTCTCGGTCTTTCTGCCATCGATTGCCATTACGTCAGCAACAGCACTGATGAAATTTTCCCATCCTTGCTGTAAGGCCCTTTGCGCTACCGGCGCACCACTTTGAAAAATCGTCATCATCGAATAATCAAGACCAATATCCAATAAGATAAATTCGGCAAATTCTTTGCCTAGTGTACGGCAAATTGATAATACATCAATATCAATCTTTAAAATTTTTAGGCTCAGCAAATCGCTGATTTCAACAATACTATCTACAATTTCTTTGGGCGCTGCAACCAAAACTATCGGTTGTTGACCATCTTGCGTCAAAGAACCAAATTTTGCGAAATCCATATAATAAGTATCTGTTTCATAAGGAACATACTGACCTGCATCCCATGTTACAGCTTGTTTCAATTCTTCATCTGACATGATAGGCATGGTAATTTCACGGACAAACGCATTTTTACCATTGATGCTGAATATCGCATGCTTAGTAGAGAAATTGTGTCTATTAATTAAGTCATGCAAAAAAGATGCCATTTCGTCCTTACTGTTGATTAAACCATTTGCTTTAAGATTAGCCGGTAGTTCCGTTATAACAAAATCTTTGACTTGAGGACGGCTGCCCTTCAAATCCACCTGAACTATCTTGACAAATTCAGATCCTAAATCAATACCTAGAACACTCCCTGGGCTTGAAACAAATAACTTCTTGACAGCCTTTTTAAAATCCATCACTATACCCTCATTTCAGAGATCCTAAGATGCCAGTTAACATAATAAATGTCATAAAATAACACAATTATTATAGCATATTCAAATGAATAAACGCCAATAGTAATAAAGCAAATATGGTGAATAAAGCAATGAAATAAAAGCTCCTAAACATAAAAATGGTCCAAAAGGTATCGGATCCTTCCGTTTTTTGATACCTGTTGCTAAAAGAAATACTCCTATAGCGCCACCCAAAATAAACGCCAGCATAAGGCATACTATTGATGCTTTTAATCCTAGCCAAAGGCCAAGTACAAAGCTAAGCTTCACATCACCAGCCCCCATACCGCCGCGACTGAGGACGAAAATAAGAAACATTAGACCACCCGCAAAACCCATACCATAGATAGCATCCCAATAATCACCACTAGTAACATAGACAAAAAACGTTCCGCAGATAAGCATCAGTATAAGCACTTCGTCCAAAATAATCTGATAGTCAAAATCTACAAAAGTAAGTACTACTAAGCTAGCTGTGAATACAAGTACTAATGCCAATGAAATTCCTGGCAAGTAATAAAATCCGCAAAGAACAAATAAACAACCTGTGAGTAATTCAACAAGTGCATAACGCGAACTATATGGTATACCGCAATGGCGGCATTTACCTCCAAGTAAAAAATAGCTAAGAACAGGTATCATATCCAAAAAACCAAGACGATGGCCGCAATTACCGCAAGCTGATGGAGGCGATATAATTGATTTACCTTCCGGCAAACGATAAATACATACGTTCAAAAAACTACCGACAACCGCTCCTATTACAAAGTAAGCAACAAACAATAAATACAAAGCATCACATCCTTAGAGCACATTTATTTTATTATAATGCTTTTTGGTCGGTTTGTTTATATATTTTTGGAAATAAAATAAGACGCACGCAATACTACGCACGTCTTAAAAAATATTATCCATCCAATAAAGTTAAACTAGTTTCAGCCGTTGACAAAATATCCTCGACAGTCATCCCACCAAGGGTAATACGACCTACTCGAACATCAAGTTCCGAACCTGAACTAGGCTTAACATAAACATAACTATTCGCCTGAACATTTAGTATGAGGTCATTGCCATCATGTTTTTTCACAAGAGCTTTACCGACAGGTGGTTTTGGCCAGCTTGCGAGATAAGAAGAGACAATTGTTTCTTTATCTGCAGGATAAGTACTATTCTTCGCATAATATATGTTTATCGACGCTTCGCAAGAATTCATATCCGCAAGAATCTTACTGCCACGTGCAGACATATTAGCGCTCATGAAATGAGGCATAGTAATACCAGCTAAAATGCCTAGTATTGCAATAACGACAACTAGTTCAACCAAAGTAAAGCCTGCTCTTGAATTCTTCATTATCGTCCCTCGCAAATATAGAATTTTGTATTGCTATGATTTTATCATATATAATGTTTTAAATAAATATACCATAGTAAGATTATGTTAAGTGATATTAAGTGATATAATGAACAAAATAATATTCTGGAGGTAATACCATTGCAGTCCCCTAAAAACATAAATAATGTTTTTTTTGATAAATACTCCTTTTATTTATTAGCAGCTTGGGTTACAATGCCAATATTAATATTACTTGGGCAAGCTTTGAGGCTTGACCAAACTATCGGTAATCTTTTTCTTATGTACATAACGATTTTAGGTATGATTACTTTTGTTTTTGTTTCCATATATACCAATCATGTATATAGAGAAAAAGGCATCAACTTTATTAAACAAATCTTAATCAAAAGCCCATGGAATTTAGCACTGCTAGCCATGTTTGTCTGGAGTCTTTTAGCTTCTTTATTAGCTGATGACATAATGCTTGCTTTTTACGGAACAAGTTATCGGAATGATGGCTTTTTCACCTATTGCATATATACTGCAATTTACTGTTGTGCACAGATAAACAAAAGTGAATGGCGACGAAAGAAAATATTACAATATTTTGTATTCGCTTCATTACCGCTCTGTCTGGTGACAATATTGCAATACTTCAACTATTCTACAGATATTTTCGGTATTTATTATCGGGAAAGACTGCTGTCCAATATGAAATATGCAGCTATTTTTTACAACACTAACCATTATGGCTACTATCTGACAATGATAATTACCGTTAGTGCAGGCTTATATTGGCAAAGCAAAAGAACTTTAGACCAAGCCATTTTTTTATTTGTTTTTATAATAAATACCTGGTGTTTGATTATAAACAATACGTTTGGCTGCTATTTGGCTGTTTTTCTATTATGTGTTAGTGCGCCTCATATTCTACACAAAACATTTGCTAAATTCAAAAGATGGAAAAGTTTCATGCCATTACTTTTTTTTATTCTGCTGACCTTTTTGTCAAGTCAAATAGTAGCAAATAACTTGCAATCCCTCTCATCTGACGTGAAAAATATTGCATCAGAAAATTCTGCAGCCAAAAACGCTGGCTCAAAAAGATGGGAATTGTGGACAAATGGGATGGATTTGTTAAAAAAGAACCCCATCTTTGGCTACGGTCCTGAAAATTTAGAAAAAGAGTATATGCAGCGAGGTATTAAGCAAGATCGTCCGCACAACGAATATCTGCAACATGCTCTTTTTCTCGGTATACCAGCACTATTTTTTTACTTAACTTCTATTTTTTTAATTCTCAAAAATTGGCTGAAAACCTTAAACTCTATGAGCATTGCGAGACTGGCTAGTGGTTTAGCAGTTATTGGATATTTATGCTCCGCTTTCTTCGGCAATACTATGTTCTATACATCAATATACTTTTTTTGTTTACTCGGATACATTTCTAAAAATATAAATATTTTTAAGTAATATAATATTTTTACAATAAAATTATGTATTATACTATCATTGTCCAATTGGATAACCTTCTTTGTTTTGATGTGATTGGCGAACCAACATCATTCTAACATTGGAAGTTTTCTTTTTATTCTTATAGCTAAAGCTTTTACCCTCACCGGCATAGCCGGTGGTTCCTCACTTACTTTGTCGCTCTGAACCACCGCTAAAGCATATAATAAAAACGACGAATACCTTTTAGAGTATTCGCCGCCTAATCATATAATTTGTTTAACAATAATAAATTGCTCTAAACATTAAAATTCATAGTTAACTGTTAAGAAGGGTAGCAAGCGACACCCCACCAATAGTAATATTAACAAGTGTGCTATCATTCGTATCAGCAGCAACTGCATATGACCCTGGAATAGGAAAACTTGTCTTGTATGTAGCATTTTTCGATTCAGCGATGATAGCATTACCAGTAGGTGCAACAGGAGCATCAGCTAAAAGTTTTTCCGTTACTAAAGCTTGAATAGAAATGTCAGTATATGAACCTTTCTTCATATAATACATTGTTGCAGCACTTTCCATCGTACGCATATCAGCCACAATTTTTGCACCACGAGCCGATGCTGTTGCATCCATAAATCTAGGAATTGCGATACCTGCTAAAATACCTAAAATTGCAATAACTACAACAAGTTCAACCAGAGTAAAACCTTTTTTGTTTTTGAAAAATTTCATGTTATTTATTCCTCCCTATATTGTTTTTATAAGGTACTATCTTGTTACAGAAGTCCTTACAATCATTATGAATAAATAATACCATCTTTTATACGAAAAGCAAGCCCCCTAACCTTCTTTTTACTAATTTTATTCACTTTTTACTGAAATCACACGTTTCCTACCTTAGTTATGATGTCAAACATTGGCAAGAGCATTGCAACGGCAATAAAGCCAACAACAACACCAAGTATGACTATTAAGAACGGATCCAAGAGGGCCTGCAGCCGTCCCATCATATCATCGACTTCTGCACCATAGAATTCACTTATTTTATCCAACATATGATCAAGGCTGCCTGTTTCTTCGCCAATAGCAACCATATTGACTACCAAAGGAGGAAACAGTTTACTTTGCTCCATCGGCACTGATAGACCTCGTCCTTTCTGAACGTTAACCCTGGCTGCCTTAAAAACCTCTTCCGCCTGCAAACTGCCGGTTGCCTTGCTGACAATAGTCAATGCTGAAAGTATCGGCACACCACTGCGTGATAAACTAGCAAAAGTTGAAGCAAACCTTGCAATAATTATCTTATTGTACAAAACACCCAAGACAGGTATGCTCAAATATAAGCCATCGCGCCACATACGAAATTCTTTTTTCTTCAAAGCTTCTTTGTAGGCTACAATTGTCACACCTATAAAAACAAAAATAACCCACCAATAATTCACAAGAAAACCGCTGATGGACATTACAAAGAGAGTCGGCCATGGTAGCTTTACGTTCATGGACTTGAACAACCCTACAAAGGTCGGCATAACGAAAGTCAAGATAATAGCCACTACGATGACCGCTACAGAAATAACGACCGATGGATAGACCATGGCAGATTTGAGTTTAGCATTGAGCCTATAATCTTTTTCATACTGTTCCGCCAGACGATACAGAACAGTTTCCAACATACCTCCAGCCTCACCAGCTTCAATCATATGTACCATCAGAATAGGAAAGACATCAGGAAATGCCGCTAATGCTGCTGAAAGCTGTGATCCTTTGCGGACATCATCTCCTACCTTCTGGATGATGTCCTTAAATCTTTGATTAGTTGTTTGTTCAATCATGATTTCAATTGCTCCAACCAAAGAAACACCGGCACCAACTAACGTTGCAAACTGCCTACAGAACATAGCAATATCATATAAAGTAATTTTTTGCTTTATAAAGGAAAACTGAAAAGACTTTCTCTTTGCTACTTCTTTTTTTATCTGAGTTGCATACATTCCTTGTTCGCGTATATAAGATAAAACTGCAGCTTCATTAACAGCATTAAGTTTGCCGCTGACAACTTCTCCTGAAGGTCTGCGAGCCTTAAATTCAAACATATCCATACATCTGTTCCTCCTTGGCTAAAAGCCACGCAATAGACGCTCGAACATCTGTGGATCCACACAGCGAGATTCCGCAACTTCCTTGTCAACGATATTTCTGCGCACCAAGTCTGCCAAAGAAGCATCCATGCTTCTCATGCCAAATTTGGCGCCTGTCTGTATGTAAGAAGGTATTTGATGGGTTTTTGCTTCTCTAATAAGATTGCGTAAAGCAGGCGTTGCTATCAATATTTCAAATGCCGGAACCCTTTTCATTGTATCTTTGGTAATTAAAAGCTGCTGAGTTATTATTCCCTGTAAATTGCCTGATAACTGAATTCGTATCTGCATCTGCTGATGCTCAGGAAATACGTCAATAATACGGTTCACTGTCGATGCTGCATCTGATGTATGAAGCGTAGCTAGCACAAGATGGCCTGTTTCAGCAGCTGTAATCGCAGTAGAGATAGTTTCCGAGTCACGCATTTCACCCACAAGAATTACATCTGGATCTTCACGTAATGCCGCTCTGAGTCCATTAGCAAAGGTCTTTGTGTCAGAATTTACTTCTCGTTGATTTACTATACTGTTAATATGTGTATGCTTGTATTCAATTGGATCTTCAAGAGTTATGATATGTTCTTTACGTTTACGGTTAATATTGTCAATCATTGCAGCCAAGGTCGTAGATTTACCACTGCCAGTAGGGCCAGTCACGAGCACAAGCCCACGTGGCAGCATAGCTAGATCAGCCATTACGCTTGGCAGATTAAGTTGTTCGAACGTTGGTATGTCCTTTGCTATAAGACGTATAACAGAGGCGATACTATTGCTCTGGCGAAAAAAATTTACGCGAAACCTGGAACCGTCAGCAAGTACATAAGAAAAATCTACTTCACCCTTTTCCAAGAACTGTTGGTGACGTTTTTCATCCATCATATCTTCTGCAATGTGAAACGTATCAGCATTAGTAAGCGCCGACTTGTCAGTTTTTCGCAAAATACCATTAATACGAAATACCGGCGGCAAGCCTACAGTTAGGTGTACGTCAGAAACATTGCGGGCAACCGCTTCTGCTAACAATTCATCAATCATCAGTTATCCTCCCTATACATAAGCGACGCGCAATAATTCGCTTACCGTTGTCTTGCCCTGCATTACTTTTTCAATACCGTCTTCTTTCATTGACGTTGTACCATACTTACGGCCAACCTCAAAAATTTTATTATCGGCTTCACCATTCATAATCATTGCTTTCATTTCTTCATTAATCGGCAATACCTCATGAATGGCCATCCTTCCCATATACCCTGTAAAATTGCAACGTGCACAGCCTTCACCTTTCCAGAGGGTTATCTGTTCATGATCCCCCACCCCCAAATAAAGACGTTCATTGGAATAAGGTTCAGGTATATACTCTTTTTTGCAATGAGGACAAATGACTCGTACCAAACGCTGCGCAATAATACCGCGCACGGAGGAAACAACAAGAAATGGTTCAACACCCATATCCAAAAGACGGCTTATAGCACCAGCAGAATCATTGGTATGTAAAGTACTAAAAACCAAATGACCTGTTAAGGCCGCATTAATCGTTATTTCCGCAGTCTCTTTGTCGCGTACTTCACCGACCATAATAATATTTGGATCTTGACGCAAAATCGTTCTGAGACCATTAGCAAAGGTTAATCCCGCTTTATTATTGACAGCAACCTGATTAACACCCAATATTCTATATTCCACAGGGTCTTCTACAGTAATAATGTTTTTTGTTGGACTATTAACATACATAAGCGTGGAATACAATGTTGTTGATTTGCCGCTGCCCGTAGGACCAGTTACCAAGACGCAACCATACGACTTGGTAATCAGGTCATTATACATCTTCATATTCTTCTCAGAAAACCCAAGGTCTTTCAATGCCACAGCCATAGCACTCTTGTCTAGAATTCTCATTACAACCTTTTCGCCCAAAATAGTTGGCAATGTTGAAACACGAATGTCTATCTGTCTGCCCTTTTCCAATATATTAATACGTCCATCCTGAGGAAGTCTCTTTTCAGCAATGTCCATATCAGCCATAATTTTGATACGCGATAATATAGGTGCTTGTGTATTTTTAGGAAAAGAAATTACTTCACGCAAAACACCATCGACACGAAAACGTACCCGCAGATTATCCTCCTGAGGCTCAATGTGGATATCGCTGGCACGATCACGTACTGCCTGCTGGATCAGGGAATTTACAATACTGATAATTGGCGCATTTTCCACAGTATCCTCAACATCATGGGCTGCCGCAGAAACAATTTCATCCTCCTTCAATTTACTGACAGCCGATTCAACGCGTCCCTGCACTCCATAATGATTGTTTATCGCCATGGAAATGTCTTTAGATTCTGCCAATAAAGGTAATACTTCCAGACCGCTTACCATCCGCACATCATCAATTGCATAGAAATTTGTCGGATCAGACATGGCAACAAACAAGCGCGCCCCTTCTTTGCGAACTGGCAAAATATTATAGCGTTCAGCCAAAAAAAGAGGCACCGCAGCAATAGCTTCTTTTTCAATTTTTTCTTCGCTCAAAGTTACATATTTGATTGAAAGCTGTTTCTCAAGGGTTTTGAGAATCTCTCTTTCAGTTAAATATCCTAGCGAAACTAGCGTTTCACCTAGGCGCCTACCGCTTGATTTCTGTTCATTAAGCGCATGTTCCAATTGCGAAGAAGTAATACTTCCAGTATCAACTAGAATTTCGCCTAATCGTTTCCTTCTGACAACCACGTTGCCACCCCCAACATTATTCCCTCTTGTCCTATATCAACTTCATAGACATCTAAAGAACAAGTACCCACTTAAAATTTGAAATACTTTGCATAATTTTCCTATAATTATTTACCTTTTCACCTAAGTATACTATAATGAAGCTACGGTATCAACAAGAATGATACGAGGAGGAATATCGATGCAATCTTCTGCCAAAAACAGTGATAAATTTGCCAGCGTCATGGTAGCAGCCTTTTTAATTATGGGCACTACGCATTTTGCCTGTAGATATGACATTGGAACTGTCATAGAGGGCTTTTTCCAAAAAGCTTCTGCTGAAACAATTATGCCACAGAATTCTGCAAATGAAGCTTCGACATCCGGTTCAGTACTCTCAGACCAAATAATTATAAGCAAATCTATTGCGCGTAATCCTTTTCTGATGCCAGTTTCTGCAACCCCTAATCTTACAAAACCTTATCAAACAGCATCTGTAGGCAATTATAGTTCTTCGCCTTCAGCTAAAACTACTGTCCCTGTTTTTCCTGCTGAACCACAATTACGCGGCATTATCAGCAAAGGTGACAAGCATATTGCTATTATTGAATATAAAGGAACGAGCAACTATTATTCATGTGGTCAAAACATTGGAGATTATACGGTAAGCAATATAAATTCCAAATCCGTTTATCTCTATAGTTCTGCAAACCCTCTGGAGCTTTATCTAGGGGGTAACACTAAATGATATTGAAAAAAAACCGTGCAAGAGCTATTATTACGGCTTTGCTTTTATCACTTTCTCCTATTTCAACGGTTTTCGCATCTGACAACGTTACGATGAGCATCAAAGATGGAGATATTCGCGATGTATTAACAGCTCTATCCAACCTCGGCGACCAGAGCATTGTAACTGATGAAACTGTTAAGGGAAAAGTATCTATATCCTTTGATAATGTTCCCTTTGATACTGCCCTTGATTTGGTTACAAGGACCAAAGGCTTAGCTTATAGAAATATCCATGGCGTTATTGTTGTTTCCTCTCAGGAACAAATCAACAAATATTACGGAGATGTGGCAATCTTCAAGCTTAATTACGCAAAAGCAGAAGATGCTAAAACCATTCTCAAAGATATTATTAAGGGTGATGGCGCTGGGGTCAGTGTCGATCCGATTACTAATTCCATTGTATTCACCGGCAACAGGGCAGATGAGCAAAAAGTTCGTGATACTTTGGCTTTAGTTGATATTCCTACAAAACAGGTAACTTTGGAAGCTAAAATTATCGCCCTTAACGATGAAGATAGTAAAAACCTTGGCATTACCTGGGATTGGGACGTTTTACCACAAGCTCCTTCCAGTTCCTCTTCCAGCACTTCCAGCACTTCCAGTTCTTCCTCTGATTCCGACGCTAAATATGGCGGAGTCATCCATCTTGGTCATGGCTACAAATCTAGTTTTCGGGCAACACTAAATGCACTTTTTACGACTGGTAAGGCTAAGATTTTAGCTACTCCAAGGATTATTACAATTCCTGGCAAGGAAGCAAGCATCTTTATAGGCGATCACATTCCTGTGCTCACAGAAAAAAATACTAATGGTGAAACTACAACCAGTACTGAATATGTTGATGCCGGCATCAAACTCTCTTATACGCCGGTTGTCAGCAATGACGGTTATATCACTGCCGTTGTTCATACTGAAGTCAGCACACCAACTTTGGTTTCAGAACTTAAAAATTACAAAATTACCAGCCGTACCGCTGATACAAATGTCAGAATGCGCAACGGGGAAACTCTTATCATAGGTGGTTTGATCAATGAGGAAGAACAAGATACATTACGTAAAGTTCCATTTATTTCCAACCTGCCTATTTTGGGTGAACTCTTCAAAGATCACACCAAGACTAAAAATAAAACGGAAGTAATGATGATTCTTACCCCGCACATAACAGATGCCGGTGAGTCTCCTGCCATCTATAATACAGCTCTTCTAGATTCTTTTAACAAATCGCCTAATGATAAACCTGTAGCTGCAAAAGCACAAAATAATTCCGTCTCGAATTCTCAGCTCACCATGCGAGAAAAAGCTGAAGCAATTTTAGGAAGAGATTTACCAGAATAGTTCCAACGACAAAAGAGGACGATTTCAGTTCAATCTGAAATCGTCCTCTTTATTTTTCTAACTGCTTCTGCAATATCGTCTGCTGCAATAATTCCCGAAATTATTGCAGCCCCCTGCGAACCTGCCGCCCTTACCTGCGCATAATTCAGAGCGTTAATACCACCGATACCTACTATAGGCAGTTTTGATATCTGTCGAACTCTCTTCAACATATTCAGACCAACTTCAGAAGCGTCATCTTTGCTGTATGTTGGAAATATAGCACCAACGCCTAAATAGTCTGCACCAGCTATTTCAGCGGCTACAGCTTCTTCAACGTTGTGAGCAGAAACACCGATAATTGCATCCGGTCCGAGCAAGCTCCTGGCAACAGCCGCTGGAATATCATCTTGACCGAGATGCACTCCTGCAGCTTTACAGGCAAGTGCTATATCTATCCTATCATTAATCAGTAATGGCACATTATATTTATCACATAAGGCCTTAACAGCAATGGCTCTTTGCAGAAAAATTGCACCATCAACGTCTTTTTCACGCAATTGAATCAAGGTTACTCCGCCTCGAAGTGCATCTTCAATACAACTAAGAAAATCGCGTTCTCGCAAACACTTGTGGTCAGTAACTAAATATATGCTATAGTTTATTATCGGTTTCATCTTTCACCTCTGTTCCGCTAAAGTAAATTCAAAACTATATTTAGCGCAATTTGCTCATTTTGGCAAGTTCTTCAGCAGAAAGTTGATATACGGCATCAAGCAAACGCGACTTAAAAGTTCCCGGTCCCTCAGCATCTTTCAATGTGTTAAATGCAATTTCAGCAGCTACATTCATTGTTTGTATGCCGCAAAGTGCAGCCATCATATAGTCGCTTGAAGTAGCTGCTGAACAACCTATCAAAGTTGTAGTCATACAACCAGTACCCGTAACCTTGGTAAGCATTTCGACACCATTGCTACCAATAATTGTTCTCTTGCCATCGCTGATTGCGTCTTCTTTGCCCGTAACTACAAACACACAACCATATTTTTGAGCTGCCATCTCTGCCAAATGCCCAATATCACTTTGGAACGTCTCCAAAGCATCAACGCCTCTGCCATTCCTGGATTCTGATAAAAGAGTCTGACATTCGGCATAATTTCCACGTACGATACTAACACCACCTCGTATTACCTCCATAGCTGCTTCAAAACGCATGTCCGATGCCATAACACCAACCGGGTCGATAACTATCGGTATGCCCTTTTTTCGGGCTCTGACAGCAGCAAGCTCCATGCTGGCAAACTTAACTTTATTCATTGTTCCCAAATTCAAGACAAGTACATCCGCGGAACCTGTTATTTCGCTTATTTCTTCCGCAGCATCTGCCATTATTGGTAACGCCCCAAAACAAAGTGCAATATTAGCACAATCACCTGCGGTAACATAGTTTGTCAAATGATGAATCAAAGGTTTTTGCTTCTTTACATATTTATAAATTGCGGTAAATCCATCATTAATTTTTATATCCATCATATTAACCCTGCCTTATGGTACAAATTAAAGAAATGGTGAGTAGGGCCACAACCATGACCAATATCCAGAGAGTTGTCGATTACCACAGTAATATAATCTTTACTTGTTCTTACAGCATCCGGCATTGGTAACCCCAAAGCAAGATTTGCCGCTAAAGCTGATGATAAAGTGCAGCCTGTACCATGCGTATTCTTGGTATTAATACGTTTACCAGTAAACCAAATTTCTTCGCTGCCATCATATAATAAGTCATCGGCACTTTCTTGCAGATGACCGCCCTTCATAAGAACGTTCTTGACACCTAAAGCGATTATATCCTTTGCTGCTTTGAGCATGTCAGCTTTATTATTGACCTCATAGCCAACAATTACTGATGCTTCAGGGAGATTAGGCGTAAGCAGCGTTGCGATTGGCAGCAACTCTTTAGTAAGTGTTTCGCAGGCATCCGGAGCCAATAAACGGTACCCGCTTTTCGAAACCATAACCGGATCAACTACTATAATTGCCGGTTTATAAAAACGTAACCTTTCCGCTATTGTTTTGATAATTTGCTTATCCGAAACCATGCCAATTTTTACTGCATCAACACGAATATCATCAAAAATTGCATTGATTTGTGCTTCTACAACTTTTTCATCAATATTTTGGACCATGGTCACTCCGCAAGTATTCTGAGCCGTAACCGCTGTAATAACGCTCATTCCATAAGTGCCAAATGCGGCAAAAGTCTTCAAATCAGCCTGGATGCCAGCACCGCCGCTGGAATCGGAGCCTGCGATTGTAAGTAAATGTTTCAAGTATTATCCCCCATTTGCACGAACGGGCACAGGCTGCTAATCCAGCTCGTGCCCGTCGATATTTAGCGCATTTTTATAATACTTCTTTTACCTTATTAACAACGTTTTCTACCGTAAAGCCGTATTTTTCATAAATAACATCCCCAGGAGCAGAAGCACCAAATTTATTAATGCCAATAACATTAGACTCAGAACCGGTATAGCGGCTCCAACCAAGTGTTACGCCCGCCTCGATAGCGATTTTTGGCAAACCTGTTGGTAATACTTGTTTCTTATACTCATCGCTTTGGTTTTCAAAAACATCCCAAGACGGCATAGAAACGACACTAACATTAATATTTTCTTTAGCCAGCGTTTCCTGTGCTGCCAAAGCAAGATGTACTTCGCTGCCTGTAGCAATAATAACTGCCTTGTTTTCTTTTGCTTTTTCACCAGGACTTAACACGTAGGCCCCAAAAGAAGCGCCATCATGAATAACGTCCTTGTATTTATTCAGTATAGGCATTTTTTGTCTGCTCAGAAGCAATGCCGTCGGTTTGTTTTTATTCAGGCAAGCTGCCTGCCAAGCAGTCGCAGTTTCAAGTGCATCAGCAGGACGGTATACTGAGAGACCTGGAATCAAGCGCAGGCTCATGGTTTGTTCAATCGGCTGATGGGTTGGACCATCCTCACCCAGCGCAATACTGTCATGGGTGAAAATAAATACCGATCTGATACCCATCAAAGCTGCCATCCTGAGTGCAGGGCGCATAAAATCAGAGAATACAAGGAACGTTCCACCATATGGAATAAACCCTCCATGTAAAGCCATACCATTGACAACTTTACCCATAGCGTGTTCACGGACACCAAAGTGAATATTTCTTCCTGTACGATCTTCTGCAGAAAAGAAGCCGCCACCTTTGATATCAGTTTTATTAGATGGGCCAAGATCTGCTGAACCACCAGCTAATTCCGGCAGTTGCATTGCTAATTTCTGGATTATTTCTCCCGAAGCTTCCCGCGTTGAAGTTTTGTTAACATCAGCAAAAACTTTTTCAAGGCTGTCCAGATTAACCATAGTTTCTCCGTCGATACGTGTCTTCAATTCAGCAGCCAGTTCCGGATATACTACAGCATAGTCAGCCATCAGGCTCTGCCACTCTTTTTGTTTTTCTGCACAAGAAGGCAATTTTTGATCAAAATATGTCTTAACAGACTCCGGAACATAGAAGAAATTACCAATCGGCCAGCTGCCGTCTTCCTTAGTCTTAGCCAACGCTTCTGCGCCAAGCGGTTCTCCATGTGCCGATGCACTGTCCTGTTTCGGACTGCCGCAGCCAATATGCGTACGAACCATAACCAAACTTGGTCTGTTCTTCTCAGTTTTAGCTTCTTTTACGGCAGCAGTTATGCTGTCAATGTCTTCCGCATCGTCAACACGCAGCACCTGCCAGCCATAGGCAGTAAAACGAGCGCCAACATCCTCACGGAATGCTATATCTGTACTTCCTTCGATAGTAATCTTATTGTCATCATAAAGCAATATCAATTTTCCTAATGCCAATGTACCTGCCAGTGAAGCTGCTTCGGACGCAACCCCCTCCATCAGGTCACCATCAGAGCATATGCCATAGGTATAATGGTCAACTACTTTAAACCCTTTTTTATTATACTTAGCAGCCAACATTTCTTCCGCAATGGCCATACCTACAGACATAGCAAAACCATGACCGAGCGGGCCTGTGGAAGCCTCTACACCAGGTGTAAGACCATATTCAGGATGTCCAGGAGTTCTAGAGCCCCATTGACGAAAATGCTTAAGTTCTTCTAAAGATAAATCAAACCCAGCAAGGTGCAGCATAGAATAAAGTAGTGCTGAGCCATGTCCAGAAGACAGGACAAAACGGTCACGATTAAACCATTGCGGGTCATTAGGATTGTACTTAATAAATTTGTCCCACAAAGTATACATAAGTGGTGCGGTACCAAGCGGAAATCCCGGATGGCCGGAATTGGCTTTTTCGACAGCATCAACAGAAAGAAAGCGAAGCGTGCTGATCGCTGTACGATCAATTGTTTTCATCAATGAACCTCCTCAAAGCTGTAAAAATATAAACTCTTATTTATTATAGAATAAACAAGTGGTAATTAAAAGGGTTAATTGTTATTTATTTAACAATAATTTGATAATATCAGCTCGTGTCACCATCCCGACAATTTTACTGCCGTCCACCACCGGAACCTGCTTTATATTATGATCCAGCATCAGATGAGCAACTTCGCCTATGTCTGTGCCTTCTTTTACCGTTATTACATCTTCCGTCATAATGTCTGCTGCTTTTTGTGCCAACATCTTTTTGAAGTCTTCGTTATAAGTATCGACACCATGATAATAAATAACAGCGCCAAGTAAGTTGATGAATTCCGGCAGACGTGGTGTTGTCTCAAGTCTGAGCAAATCACCCTCAGTAACTATACCTACAAGATAACCACCGTCACTTAAAACAGGTATACCAGATATCCTATTCTTTGTCAGCACTTCCACAATTTCTTCAATTGAGCTATTACGATTAACACTTACGACATTCCTGACCATGATTTCCTCAACTTTCATAGAAAACACCTCCTAATAAAGATATATTCAATTACTGGACAAAGAAGGTCGCCTACTTAGAAGCAGACAACCTTCTTTAAAATTATTGTTCTTTCATTGCTGCGCGCTCAGCGATAATTTTTTCTGCTAATTTTTGAGGCACATCCTCATAGTGATCAAATTTCATTTCAAACGTACCTAAACCTTGCGTTAAGGCACGTAAATCAACGGCATATTCCGAAATTTCAGCGTATGGCACCTGTGCTTTGACACAGCTCATGCCTTCATCCATACTTTGCATGCCGAGAATGCGGCCGCGTTTTGTATTCAGGTCACCTATAACATCACCCATCATGTTTTCAGCACAACGAACATCCAGATTATAGTATGGTTCCATAAGCACGGGAGCAGATTTTTCCGCTGCCTTCCTAAATGCTTCGTGAGAAGCAATTTTGAAAGCCATTTCAGATGAGTCTACAGTGTGATAAGAACCATCTAGAAGAGTAATACGTACATCCACTACAGGATAACCAGCCAGGATACCATGTTCCATAGATTCACGCATACCTTTTTCTACCGCCGGGATATATTGCCGCGGCACTGCACCGCCAAAAATCTTATCGACAAATTCAAAGCCGCCTCCTGCTGGTAACGGTTCCATTTTGATAACAACATGACCATACTGTCCGTGACCACCGCTTTGCTTCTTGTGCTTTCCTTCAACTTCAGCAATACCCCTGATCGTTTCGCGATATTCTATCGTTGGGGCTTTTAAAACAGCCTCAACACCGAATTTTCTCGCCATTCTTTCCATAATTATTTCTATATGCTGGTCACCCATGCCACTAATAAGAGTTTCCTTGGTTGTAGTATTTTTTGTAACAATAATGGTCGGATCCTCATCCATAAGCCGGGAAAGAGCTGTTGCAACCTTTTCCTCTTCACCTTTTTTCTTAGCAAAAATGGCACGAGTATACATCGGCAGCGGGAAAGCAATAGGTTTAAACTTCACAGGAGCATTTTTGTCACTAATGGTGTCACCTGTCGAAGTATATTGCAGTTTTGCTACAACGCCTATATCCCCAGCCGATATTGACTTTAAAGGAATCTGATTTTTACCACGCATGGTAAATACAGCACCTATTCTTTCATCGTGATCACGACTGGCATTATAAACAATAGAATCAGCAGTTATTTTGCCAGAAAATACTCTAAAAAAACTCAAACGGCCAACAAATGGATCTGAAGTTGTCTTGAAAACTAAAGCTGCCATTGGCGCATTAGCGTCTCTTATTTCTTCTTCACCAGTTTTTTCATTCGTTACCATAAAATCATTCAAAATAGCCGGATAAGTATAGTCAACAATTGCATTCATCAAACGTCCTAAACCTATATCCTTATAAGCGCTTCCGCAAAGCACCGGAAAAATAACCGCATGTCTTATGCCTTTAATAAGACATTTCATGATCTCATCATCGTTAATCGTTTCACCATCAAGATACCGCATCATGACGTCGTCATCAGCTTCTACAGCTGCTTCAATCATTTTTGCGCGTGCTTCATTGGCATAATCTATCATATCTTCAGGGATATCCATTTCAATTGAACCGTTGCCATTAGCCTTGTATGCCTTCATTTTGAAAACATCAATAAGCCCACAGAAATTCGCTTCTTTTCCTAATGGTAACTGTAGCGGCAAGACTCGCTTGCCAAATTTACCTCTTAATTCATCAAGGATACTATCAAAATCAGCATTCTCACGATCCATCTTATTAACAAAACATATTCTTGGCAAACCTGCCTCCTCGGCAAGTTTCCAACACTGCTCAGTTCCTACCTGTACGCCCGATGTAGCACACACTACAATCAAAGCACTGTCAACAGCACGAAAAGCGCATTTTACCTCCGCTACAAAATCCGCAAAACCCGGGGTGTCGATAAAGTTAATCTTGGAATCGCGCCATTCAACCGGTGCCAAAGTTGCATTGACTGAAACTTTTCTTTTAATTTCTTCCGGCTCATAGTCCGTGGTGGTAGCTCCATCTTCCACTTTGCACATCCGGGAAATTGCACCGGAGCGATACAGCAAAGCTTCTGTAACAGATGTTGTTCCCGCTCCACCATGGCCTACAATTGCGACGTTTCTGATCCGATCTCCAGTATACTCTTTCATACATGCTTCCCCCTTATCCGAATTATTTAACAGCTCAACAATTCTATGAAGAAACAGCCTTTTCCTTCTTTTTGTTCAGTTATACAACAATATTTAATTTTTGCACTATTTATGTAAATTACGTGACACATTACAAAAACCGCTTGCATAGGCAAGCGGTTCATCTTACAAATTGTTTTTTTTCTCGAGTTTTTTCTTTTTCCAGCGCTCCCATAATACATAGCCGTATATAAGCGCTACCATCGTTGTTATAATAGCCAAACGATCAATATGCTGCTTATAGTTAACGACATCATGTCCAATGATTACTTCAAGCGCAGTGGACGGAAACTTACCAATGAAGGTTGCAATGATATAATCACGCACGCTCATTTTGCTCACCGCACCCAAGGCGGTAAGAATACCGGAAGGAAAATAAGGAAGGGTTCTGGCTATAGCCATTACCTGTAACCCTTTTTCTCCACTCATCTCATCTAATTTTTCAAGGTTTTTACTTTTGCGAATCAAGACCTCCGCAGATTCCCGAAAAAAATATCGCATAAGCAAAAAACTTATGATAACACCGATAGACTCCGCCATCCATGATACAAGAACTCCCAATGGCAAACCAAATAATAAACCGTTGCCTGTGGAAATAAAAATTGATGGCAAAAAACCAACTGCATTTATGAGAATATCCAGCAAAAAACTAACTAAAAGAGCCCAGATACCAAATGAACGTAAAAAATCAATGAGCTCATCAACATTGCCACTTGTAGAAAGGTTAATTATTTTTGGGAAAAAGTCAGGCACAAGCAGATGAATGCCAAAAAAAACCAACACCAAAAGCAAAAAGGCAGCAACTTTAACATAGGCTTCCTGTTCATACCAAGGTCTATCTTTATGGTCCATATTTGCCTCTTTCAATATCTATAAATTAAAAATGCACTGAAACCTTTCATCGAACTGATTTTTCAAAACAACTTCAACATCGCTGAACATAGCTGGTTCCGCAACTGTTTTTTTCGCTAAGATCCGCGCCTCGAGCAAAACATCCATATCATGCAGTATATCAGCAATATGTAAATCAGGCAAGCCATGCTGCCTCATTCCAAACAATTGTCCGGCCCCTCTTAATTCAAGGTCCTTTTCTGCCAGAACAAAACCATCTGAACACTCGTGCATGATTTTTAAACGTGCCAGAGTTTCAGGCTTGTCTGAATCTGTAAGCAGAACACAATAAGATTGATTATTACCACGCCCGACACGTCCTCGCAATTGATGCATCTGCGCTAAACCAAAACGATCGGCACCTTCAATAACCATCAGTGAAGCATTGGGGACATTAACGCCAACTTCTATGACAGTCGTAGCCACCAAAACATCTATGCTGCCGTTAATGAATCCTTGCATAACTTTTCCTTTTTCAGTTTCTTTCATTCTGCCATGAAGTAAACCGCAAGTTATTTCTCGTAAATACCCATGGGAAAGTTCCTCATATACTTCGCTGGCAGAGTTAACATCAAAAGTATCAGATTCTTCTATAAGAGGACAGACAACATAAGCCTGATGTCCTTTTTTGACCTCTCTCAGCATCCCTGCATATATTTCAGGACGTTTTTCATTGGTAAAACAAAGAGTCTCTATCGGTTTCCTTCCCGGTGGAAGTCCACGCATAACTGAAACATCCAGATCACCATAAACAGTCAGGGCTAGAGTACGTGGTATAGGTGTTGCAGTCATAACTAGAACGTCAGGTGAAAACTCCGACTTGTTAGCCAACTTTGCTCTCTGTTCAACACCAAAACGATGCTGCTCATCTGTAATTACTAAAGTCAGTGCGTTAAAAATTACTTCATCTTGAATCAAAGCATGCGTTCCCACGATAATATCAATACCACCACTGGCCAAATCAGCTAATATTTCCTTGCGTTTACTTCCTTTTACGCTGCTTGTGAGAAGCTCTACTCGAAAAGGAGTTTTTTTCATAAACTCTGTCAGTGTCCAAAAATGCTGCTGCGCTAAAATCTCTGTTGGTACCATTATACACCCTTGATAGCCGTTTTCCGCTGTCTTGGCTAAAGCGAGCGCGGAAATAGCAGTTTTGCCAGAACCAACATCACCTTGCAACAGTCTGTGCATTGGTTTTTCATCCTGCATATCAAGCGATATCTCCTGCCAGGCTTGTTTTTGGGCATCGGTCATTTGAAAAGGCAGGCAGTCAAGAACGCTAATGACTCCTAGGCCATCCTTACCATGTTTTATGCCCTTTTTGCCTGATTTAACTTTATTTCTATAATAAAGTAAGCCACACTGCAATAAATACAGCTCTTCAAAAATAAATCTTTCTTTTGCTGCTTTCAGAATGCTGAAGCTTTTTGGAAAGTGAATATTGTTAAGAGCTTCTAACCTGCCAAGCAACTTTCGCTCTATAATAATCTTTTGTGGCAGAGATTCCGGCAATTGTTTTGCTGCCAATTGTAATGCCTGCTTTACTGCTCTTCTTAAGTCATTCTGCGTAAGAGAGCCAGCCAAGCTATACACAGGCAAAATACCAAGGCTTTCCTGATCATCCTCTTTGTCCATAGACTGCAACAAAGCGTCCGTAACCATACGAGCAGTTCTGCCAGGCTTCACTCTACCAGTTGCAATTGCTTTATTGCCAACTTTTAGTTTTTTAACTAAAAATCTTTGCTGAGCAAAGAAATAAATTTCCGCATAGGCAGTCTCATCACGCACAGTAACTAAACTGTAACGTTTGCCTTTATGAGAATACTTTTCAACAATGCTGACAATTTCACAGAAAAAAATCTGCTTCTCATTGTTTGTTGCAAGTTCTTTTATCTTTTTAAATCTTGAATAATCAATATAACTGTTGAAACGAGGGTACATATTCAATAAATCACCTATAGTTTCAACATTAAGTTTTCTTAAATCAAGAGCTTTCTTAGCACCAATTCCTTTTAATGATGTTACAGGTTCATGCCACCACAATAAAATCACCACCAATTCAGGTCTTTCTTTTTTCTCTTGCATTTTAGTACCAGTCTATG
This sequence comes from Acidaminococcaceae bacterium, assembly GCA_050256135.1. Taxonomy (GTDB): domain Bacteria; phylum Bacillota; class Negativicutes; order Acidaminococcales; family Acidaminococcaceae; genus RZYP01. Next base: position 32,828 of record JBFWIF010000013.1, read on the forward strand.
GTAACATACTATTGTTGAATTTATAAAGAGGTTTTGCTCTATACTTAAAGGAGGTGCGACTATGGCATGTATTTGTGAAATTTGTGGCAAAGGTGAGATGGCAGGTTCTAATGTCAGCCACTCTAATAGACATACAAAACGTTCGTGGAAACCAAATATCCAACGCGTAAGAGCGGTTGTTGAAGGCTCAACTCGTGGTGTTAACGTTTGTACCCGCTGCCTACGCTCCGGGAAAGTCAACCGTGCAATTTAATCCAAATTATAAAAATGAAACCAAATACCACTAGGTATTTGGTTTTATTTTTATTTTACCTGTAAGCCGCATTCCGGGCAGAACTTTACACTTGAGCTTATCTTAGACCTGCATCTAGGACACAAAATAAAAGCCGCAAACTCTTTAAGTTTGTTTTCAAAAGATTCATAAAAAGCATTAACTTCTTTTTCTTCAGGTTTCCACGAATATATTTGCAATACCTTTTTGCGGGTATCAACAATGACCTGACATGTTTCTTCGTCTAATTTTTGCAATGCTATGTTTACTATTTTTTTCCCAATAGTACCACTAATGAGATGTGCTTCATTGTCCTGTTCTTCAATCTTAATCGCCATCTCAGCCGTAACTAACAGTATAATCTGCCAAGCAACAGCAAAATCAACTTCATACACTCGATTGTCAAAACAGCCACCGGCGCCATCAATTCGCATTCTTATTCCTCCGAATAACTAATATATTTTAATTCAATTATAGCGTATTTTGACATTTTATGCACAAAAAGCTCCAACCGTAATAAGGTTGGAGCTTTTATTTAGCTTTTATTTAGCATAATCAACGGCACGAGTTTCACGAATAATGATTACCTTAATCTGACCAGGATATTCCATCTCTGCCTCGATTTTTTTAGCTATATCTCGCGCAAGCAAGACAGATTCAGCATCATCTATTTGATCTGGTTTAACCATTATACGTATTTCACGACCTGCCTGAACAGCAAAACATTTTTCAACACCAGCAAAGGACTCAGAAATCTCTTCCAATCGAGTTAACCGTTTAAGGTAACTTTCCAAGGTTTCGCGGCGAGCACCAGGTCTTGCAGCAGAAACTGCATCAGCTGCAGCAACCAAGACTGCTTCCACCGACGTTGGTTCCACATCACCATGATGCGCTTGAATAGCGTTAATAATCTGTTCGGATTCACGATATTTTTTCGCAATATCAGCGCCAATTTCTACGTGTGAACCTTCCATTTCATGGTCAATAGCTTTTCCTATATCATGAAGCAAACCGGCGCGTTTAGCTAAAACAACATCAACACCAAGTTCTGCGGCCATGATACCAGCCAAATGAGAAACTTCTATGGAATGATTCAGTACGTTTTGTCCGTAACTTGTACGATATTTGAGTCTACCTAGCAATTTGATAAGTTCCGGATGCAAGCCGTGTACACCGGTCTCAAATGTTGCTTGTTCACCAGCTTCCTTGATTTTTTGCTCAACTTCTTTTTGAGCTTTTTCAACCATTTCTTCAATACGGGCAGGGTGAATGCGACCGTCATTGATAAGCTTCTCTAAAGCAGTTCTAGCAACCTCGCGGCGAACAGGATCAAAACCTGAAATAATAACTGCCTCCGGTGTATCATCAATAATTAAATCAATACCGGTTAACGTTTCCAAAGTTCTGATATTTCTACCTTCACGACCGATTATGCGGCCCTTCATTTCATCATTTGGCAAGGCCACAACCGACACTGTTGTCTCAGCAACATGGTCAGCTGCACAACGCTGAATAGCTAACGAAACTATTTCTCTTGCCTTTTTGTCAGCCTCTTCCTTTGCTTGTTGCTCCAAATCTTTAATCAGCACAGCTGTTTCATGTTTAATTTCCGTTTCAACGCTACTTAATAATTCCTTTTTTGCGTCCTCTGCAGTCAAGCCCGAAATACGCTCTAATTCAATAGTCTGTTTATCAAAGAGTTCGTCCACTTTATCTTGGCTGGCACGCAATTTATTTTCCTGAACAATGAGATGTTCTTCTTTCTTCTCATAAGATTCAAGTTTTTTATCGAGGTTCTCTTCTTTTTGGAGCAACCTACGTTCTAAACGTTGCAATTCAGAACGGCGTTCTTTGTTTTCGCGTTCAACTTCAGAACGCAGACGATGTATTTCTTCCTTGGCTTCCAGCAGTGTTTCTTTCTTTTTAGCTTCGCCGTTTTTTTCGGCTTCCTGAACGATGCGTGCGGCGGTTTCTTCAGCAGTAGCAATCTTACCTTCGGCAATATTCTTACGTACTAAATAACCGGCAATACCTCCAGCAAGTCCTACTCCGACGGATATTCCGATTATTTCAAAAATAATCTTCACCTCCAAATTCTATTTTTAGAAAAACAAATGAGGCAACATCAAAATCTATGTCGCCTCGTGAATAACATAAATAAACATTAACACGATTGGATATGTTAATTCTATCTGTTTTTGCAAAAAGTGTCAAGATATACTACTCTGCAAAGTCGCCGCCCAACCTGTTCAATGCTTTTCTTATTATATTACCGTTAAATCCTCTTGCCATTAATGTTCTGGCCATTCTTGGCAAAGTGTCTTTATTATCCAACCCGTACTTTTTATTGTTCTTCTTCTGCCAACTCCTTGCAGCATCGACTGCCCTCTCTAATTCTATTTCTTCAGAAAAAGAAGCAATAATTTTTGCTGCCAATTCGTCGCTGATATTTTTCTTTTTAAGTTCCATGCGTAAATGATTTATACCATAGTACTTTTTGGCAAGCCATCCCGCATATACCTTATCAGCATATTTGCCATCATCTAGTAAGGAATATTCCTTTAACTTACCAATAACTTCGTCTATTACTTCCTGTGGACAGACATGCTGTCGCAGTGTTTTCTCTAAATCCTTTTCGCTATAATCACGGTATGAGAGCCTTACCAGCGCATAATCATACGCTTGTGCGTAATTAGTTAATTGTTTCGCTGTTTTCCTCTGCATTTATGACAATACCTTCTTCTCCGGCAGGTTTTGAAACTGCAACAGCACGTATTTTTTCATCAAGCTCCTTAGCCATCTTAGGATTGTTTTTCAAGAGCTCTTTTACATTTTCTTTGCCCTGTCCTAATCTTTCGTCGCCATAAGAATACCAAGCTCCGCTCTTATTGACAATACCATATTCAACGCCTAAATCAACCAAGCAGCCTTCTAAAGAAATACCCTCACCATACATAATGTCAAATTCTGCCTGTCTGAACGGAGGTGCTATCTTATTTTTGACAACCTTAACTCTGGTACGGCTGCCAATCATATCATTGCCGTTTTTCAGCGTCTCTACACGCCTTACGTCAAGCCTGATTGTTGAATAAAATTTAAGTGCACGGCCGCCGGTGGTCGTTTCCGGATTGCCAAACATGACGCCGACTTTTTCACGAATCTGGTTGATGAAAATAGTTGCAGTTTTCGATCTGGCTATAATGCCCGTCAGTTTACGTAAAGCCTGGCTCATTAACCTTGCCTGCAGGCCAACATGAGAATCACCCATCTCACCTTCTATTTCAGCACGTGGAACTAGCGCCGCAACTGAGTCTATGACAATAATATCAATAGCGCCGCTGCGCACAAGAGCATCGGCTATTTCCAACGCCTGCTCGCCATTATCCGGCTGAGAAATTAAGAGGTTATCAACATCAACACCAAGTTTGCGCGCATAAATAGGGTCAAGAGCGTGCTCAGCATCAATAAAGGCTGCATATCCACCTAATTTTTGTGCCTCTGCAATCATATGTAAAGCAACTGTTGTCTTACCAGAAGACTCAGGGCCATAAATCTCAGTGACACGTCCGCGTGGAATGCCACCGACGCCGAGCGCTATATCAAGCGAAAGCGCACCGGTAGGAATCGTTTCTATGTTCATTTTGGCACCTGCTTCGCCAAGCTTCATAATTGATCCCTTGCCAAAATCCTTCTCAATCTGACGCATGGCAATTTCAAGAGCCTTA
>JBFWIF010000014.1:0-35297 GCA_050256135.1 Acidaminococcaceae bacterium
GGTGGTTGCTATGACGCTCTGACAAAAGACGGAGTTAATCTCAACCAAGGTGCTGAATCAACTTTATCGCTAATCTTTATGACTCTTTTAGCTAACGGAAACCTTGGACCCGACTTTCAAATAATAGAACATCCCGCTAATGCGGTTACTAACCGCTGATTATACGATATTTTTCCGGAATTAAGTCTCCTACTCTGGCTTTGGCAACACCTATACTAGTGTCCGCAGCTCCATAATAAACCAAAATATCATCATTTTCGTCAAGCATTTCCTTATCAACTGCCGGCACTGCCCCGCAAGTAAAGACAACATTGGGAACCCAAGCGCCGCTTTCCCCCAATTCGAAATCTTTTTCCGGTGCCAGAACTGCGTTAGGTGAACGATATACAACCTTGTGGGGATCATGGAGATTAACCAATATCACACCCAGACGATAGATATAGCTATAGTCGACACCATGATAAATCAATAACCACCCATATTTGGTTTTAATAGGCTGCGAACCCGCGCCTATTTTTTTTGAATCCCATAATTGTCCTGGCCGCGGTCCCATAATTATAAATTGCTGTTCTGTTTCGTAGCTTCCCAGTTTATCAATATAAACTGCCCAAACCGACGGATCGATTCGATGATATAAAACATATTTGCCTTTTATTTTTTCCGGGAATATTACCCCATCTTTGTCCCATATATTTTCAAAAGGCAAACCATCGCGGCGCCAACGATCAAAACGACGTTTCAGAAAATCCCTTACCCTGATAGATGCAATAGCAATTTGAGCAATGTTACCATCATAGGCAGTATACATCATCAAAATTCTGTTATCAATTACAACTATTCGTGGATCTTCACAGCCTTTTGCTTCTTGAGGCAAAATTGGCGCGAAAATTGGTTCAGGTAACCTTTCCAAAACTTTATAACCATCAGTAATAGCAAGGCCTATTCTTGATATGCCATCTCTGCCGACAGCACGGTAAAACAAATATACTTTATCACCTAACCGCAGGGCTCCAGGATTAAGCACATATTTAGATTCCCAATCATTTGCAGCAACCGGCTGCAATAATGGTTTATCCAGGCAGCGCTGCAGCGGCTTACTGGGCTCTTCAGTAATTTCCTGAACAATTACATCTATACCTCTTGGCGGAGAAGACATCAAAGAATCCAACAAAGTTTTTTCGCCTTTACCATCTTCAATAAATCTATAGACTCTGCGCAGAATTTCATCTTGTCCATATCCTAAGTCGCTATACATGCTTTCCAGAAAATAATGGTTAAACCAGCGTCCTTCCACGCTGCACGCCAAAGCGCGCGGAATTTCTTCGCCACCTTTAAAACTGGTTGCACTCCAACTCCAGGCTGTACAGGTCAAATAAGTCCCATCTTTTAAAACCTGACTCAAGCCATGTCCGTCAGCCATAAGCCGCAACAAGCGGGCACAGCTGGAATTTCCCTCCGCGGAAAGCTTTCTGGCTAAAACTCTGGTAAGTCTTACTAATTCTCTTTGATGAACATTCTCGAAGATATTATTAGCTGAGAAATCACCGCCTTCTCTCGAATTAGACATAGCGTTCAGTATCTTAGCACCAATATTTTTACGTTCTTTGATAATTTGTTCGGTAAAGGAGGTATAATGCCTCGAAGTTCCGATACTACGAAGAATCGAAGTAAGGTATCTTATCTTTGGGAACTTTCCACCCTTGCCCTTCACCGTGTTCCTTATGGTCAATCTTCCTGTAACACGATTTAGTTCAGATATATGAGTGTGACATAATACCGCAAATGGCAATTCATCACTAATTATGATTGGTTTTAACTTTATCTTTTCAAAACTATTAGGACGTATAAATTCGAAAACTTTTTCCACGTAAGTATTCGTAATGCATCTGTCTTCAATCACACCAAAGTAAGTCATAATATCGCGTACATCCATCTCGCTCAGCATATCAGAAACTTTCTTGTAATTAAGTGGAATCATCAAATTTATCGGTGGATAATGTATAAATAAATCACGGAGAATAAGTTCTTTAACAACCAATATTCTTTCTGGCCTTAAGAGTGAGAAAAGTTTTCCAACAAACTGCTCAAGCCCTTCTTTAGTCGTCACATCACCTGGGAAAAACTGCTCCAAAGAACTTTCCAGCTCTTCCATAAATTTACTAACTGCTGCAACGGCCTCTGCCGGATTATAATTTTTGGCTAATCCCAACCCTTTAATAAGAAAACGGTCGAATTTGCTTTCATATTTTTGGTTTAATTGATTGAAAACACTTTCCACATAAACAACATTGTCATCTTTTCCCTTAATTTCTTTAGGAACGACAACAGGGTTTCCCGGCACATATTCCATATAACCTTGCGGAATTATTGCTGGTTTCGTTTCCTCTGCTCTACGTTCCCAATTCTTTGCAATATCTTTTCTTTGCTGCCAAAATTCTTCAGTAATTTGCCTGCAAATCAAACATATTTTTTGTACTGTTAATGAGCTTTGCTCTTTTTGCGGAAAATCTTTCACCAGCTTCTCGAATGAATTCACAGCCAAAATATTGCTGGCTACACGTCCATTATAAAGTGCAGCCAAAGCCCATAATGCTTCACCGCTTTCCTTGTTTTTACCAAAGGCATACTCTGATAACAAACCAAATACTCCTTCAACCCAAAGCGCCTCCGGCATATTAAAATTTTTGTGTTCCATTGAAGCCAGCTGTCTTATCTCTTTTACCATATTCGGTGATAATGCAGATTCTAATACATCAATAAATTCTATAGTTAAACGCTTAAATTCATCTAAAAGCATATCCACAGGAAATTCAACGATTTTTGCCGGCCCATTTGACCTTCTCGCTAATACATCAGGCACCTTAATAACCAAATGTTCTTTAAACCAAAAATCTTGATCGCGCTTAATACATTCCGAAAGCATCATCGCATTTTCGTAAAAAATCAAATTGGCTCTTTGAGTGTCAACCAAAAGTGACTTAGCTCCCAGCTGTACTTCACATATCATCTTGTCCCATACTAAAGCTCTGGTAATAGACCAGATATCAAAACCATAGCCGTCGATAAACCCTGTCCAGAACTTAGCCTCCTCAGCAAGTTCTTCAACAAAGCTATGATCGAAGGCATATATCCCTCCGGATGCGCTGTTTATTCTTATGCCGTATACAGTTTCCAGAATTGGCAATGTAAAATACGGGGCGCTGCCATTTAGTCCGAAATATTGGGGAACACTGCCAAATACCATATCATAGTTGCCATTAATAGGTGACAGCAACTGTTCAAGCCATATTTCATTGATACCGATTCCCTGTTCAGTTTCCATATTGGCGCTGAAGACTATAAGATCAGCTTCCATAATATTGGCTATTTCAAGAAAAGTTCTGATGCTCATTCCCCGACCGCTTATTTTCGTAGGCATCAAATATTCCAGATGTGGATTTACTAAATTCAATTCTTTAATCATTGTCAAAGTATCTTGACAATACTCATCACCTGCGCAAACAATCAGATAACGCTTGCCTATCAATTTACGCAGCAATTCATCCAGAAGCTGCAGAAGTTCCGGCAAATCTTTCGACTCCTTAAAGAAAGGAATGCCAATAATCAAATCATATCTGCATTCTTCGTTTAATTGCGCTTTTATTGCACAAAAATTATCATCAAAAATTTTTTCCGTATTAACCTCTCTCAATTACTAGACCCCCTTATTACTGTGCAATCTATGTAACTGCAGTTCTAAGGACTATGAAATCTGTTACTATTTTGCTTGTGACAATTATCTACTCTATCTGGAAGCCCGATTTCCAAGATGATTATTTCGTTACTCGGTTCAAGTACGCATTCTCCTATTGCTGCTGGTAATACTATAACCTCGCCTTTTTCAATTGCGTAACGCTTTCCTTCCTTCAAAACAGAACCGCTACCTTTGATATTTACCAATACACGTGGTTCTTCGGCTACACCTACAGTAAAAGGTCGCTTGCCGCTATGGCGCCAAAGCAGAAAATTTTTGCAGTCAAATACCCGCTCTCGTACAACCGGGAAAGAAGCCTCTACAATGGGAACCTGAAGGCCAGCTTCTGTCTGGGTCAAATTAGCACATATTAGCGCCTCTTCAATCTGAAGTTCGCGTGGCAGTCCTGTCTTTGCATCAATGCGGTCCCAATCATAAAGGCGAAAAGTTGTATCACTATTTTCCTGCACTTCGAATACAACCGTGTCAACAAGAGAATGAACTGTGCCGGCTGGTAAAAAAAAGGCAGCACCCGGTTTACCTTGAAACTTGCAGAGATAATCAGTTAATCTCCGCTCTTTTAAAGCTTTACGCAAATCATTCTTTGTCGTACCTGCTTTAACACCTGCGTAAATACAACTTTCTGCTCCCGACTCTATTGTTATCCAGGCTTCTGTTTTTGACCTCTCACCTTTTTTTAAATACTCAAGGTTAGCACATGTGGGATGAACCTGAACAGAAATAGTCCCGCGAGCGTCAAGAAATTTTAACAAAAGCGGAAAACGCGGATAACGATTTCTAAATTTACCCATAAGTTCTTCTTGCTTAGTTTGAAAAACCTCACCAAAAGTAACACCTTTAAATTTTCCGTTTTTTACTCGATTGGCAAAATCTTCCCTGTCACTCAAAAGCCAAACCTCACCAACAAGATCATCGCGCAGAAAGGCTCTGTTGATTTCTCCTAACCGCCTTCCTCCCCATAGGCGATATTGACAGATAGGCTCAAGACAAATGGGGCCGAAAGCATCTCGACTCATTTGATTGATCTGATTCATGACAGCACCTCCAAACAAAGAAATTTTGTCGAATCTTCCTAATTTTCAATTTATTTTTTAGCCATTGATAGTGAACTTTATTACGGCTAACGATTATCTCTATTTACATTTTCGCAATATATTGTTTCTTTTATTCTAGCACATTACGCTATTTTTATCCAACGCTAGGCACTACCACCTATTTTCACAGTATTTAGTAAGATTTTACTTACTTTTTCGTATATCTTCATCAAACTTTTTGAAGGAATTACGTTTACTTGCGGAGTATATAAATTGGTAAAACTTCGCTAGCAAAAACATATGCTCAAAATAGAACTTACACCAACTTCAGGTAGTCAGAAAGAAGGAAAAATATGGATAACTGGCCAGAATTTATAAAAAATCACTTCAATACCTTACCTTATTTTAAATTTATGAATGCAACCGTTCTGGATACTGACAGGGGTTACGCCAAAGTCACGCTTCCCATAAAACCGGAGTACTCCAACACCTACGGCATTTCCCATGGCGGTATTGTTACTTCGTTAGTAGATATGGTTTCCGGCGTTGCCCTCAGAACCCTAAAGCTGCGAATAGTAACAATTGAAGTCACCACCGACTATTTAAAGACGGTTGCACTTACTGACCAATTAACAGCTGAGGCCAAGCTCGTTCATGAAGGAAATAAGCTCCTGCATGCGGATATTGATGTATGTAATCAAGATGGCATCCTCGTTGCCAGAGGCAAGGTCATCTATTATGTACGTGGTGAAGACAGCGAAGATAACTATGATTTAGCAACATTTAAAAGTAAAAAGACTGTTTAATGGATGGTACAAAGGGGACTGCCATTTGTTCCAAATAAAAAAGAGGTTTATCACTAATTCGAGTGATAAACCTCTTTTTTGACTATGATCATCTGTAACCAATTTTGCCCAAAATGCGGCTTACCGCCTGCTCTTTGATCTGTTCAATCGCAGCGGCATTGTTGTTAAGCTCAGTATAAAAGTCTGCTCTCTTTTTATCAGCAGACAAAATTCCCTCCATCACAAAATTCTTGATCTTTCTTTCTATCTCATCGACAGCCGCGCCGCGGGAACTATTAAGAAACATATTCTGCATCTCGCTGCTTGTGCTCAGAGCCGCTATTTCATTTTCCATTTCGCTAGTGCCTTCTGGGTATTTAGCGTTAAAATCGCGCACAATCTCGTCGACACCTGCCACCGGTTTTTCGAAAACAGCCGAATTTGTGCCAAGTGCCGGCAGCTCATAAACCACCGATTTTGGCAAAAGTGACATGTTTTCCATTTTCTTCTTAACACTATAGACAGCCAAAGATACCATTTGTGAAGGGTTGAACTTCTGATTCTTGGGCCTCCATTCCCTGCACACATTACTCAAAACATCTGCAAATGAAGCGAACTTTTTCAAGTCTTCATCCCAGCGGCTATAAACTGTAGCAACATAATAGAAAAGCGCCGAGTATTTCTTTAAAGCGACAAGTATTGCGTCCTTCTCGGCTTGCGGTTTGGTCAGGATTTTTGCCCGGATCATCGCAAGGGCCGCAGTTATTTCGCCGCTGTGTGACTGCTCGTCTTCAATGAGCCTATGGATTTTTTCGACATCGCGCAAATCAAAAACGCCGTATTCCAACAACGCATCACGCTTGGCAAATAAAATATTCGGGTCTGTCTCATTTTCATTTGGAATAAAGATTTCCCCGTCATAGTATTTTTCAAAGAACTCTTTGATGTCATCGGCCTTATTGGCGAAATCGCAGATAAAAGTCTGTTTGCCTGGAGCCGGGCGGTTAATACGGGAAAAAGTCTGTACCGCCTTGACAGCACTATTCATTTTTTTATCTACATAAAGCACGCAAAGCTTGCTTTCGTCAAACCCGGTCTGCAATTTATCGGCAACGATGATAATGCGGATTTCATCGTGATTTTTGATGATCAGCCGCAAATCTTTTTCCTGATAAGCTTCATTCATGCTTTCCTCAGTAAACTTTTCACCGCTCACTTCAATACTCCCGGTAAATGCAACCAACGCTTTGAAAGGAAGCTGCTTTTCTGCCAGATAACGGTCAACAGCTTGTTTGTAATAAACTGCATGCAGCCGTGAAGGCACGATAATCATCGCTTTGGCTTTTCCCTGCAGCCAATTAATGCGACGTTCAGCAAAGTCGGCAAGCATGATCCTCGTTTTGCGCTCGATTACTTCCGGTCTTGTGCTGACATAATGCATCAGGCTGGCCTCCGCCTGTCCTTTGCCATACTCCTTGCCATCATCGCGTTTCTTATCGACCTGGTATTTTTCCTGGTACATGGTATAGCATTGCAGAGGATTAAGGATAAAGCCCTCCTCTATTGCCTGCTTCATCGTATACTTGTCAAAATAAGTCTTGCCCTTTTCGTTACGCGTGCCAAAAAGCTGCATAGTTTCACTCTTTGGCGTAGCGGTGAAAGCAAAATAAGTAGCGTTTTTCGTGGACTTAATATATTGTTCCTCGCCAAGCAGCTGATTCTGGCCGTCTTCCATTTCTTCATAGGCTTCGTCCAGAGCTGCGGCTTCTTCCAGCGACTTGCCCGCCAAAGTCTCCGAAACCTTGGAAAAAGACTTGCCTGCCATTGAGGAATGTGCCTCATCGATCACAAAAGCATAGTTTCTCTCAGGATAATTGTGCAGTTCTTTGATAATGTCGCGGAACTTCTGCAAGGTAGTGATGATGATGTAACCGCCATGGTCCAGAAATGTTTTTAATTCTGCCGCCGACTTCATTTCTTTGACGACACCGGTACCAGCATCAACGGTAGTAAGTTCTGTCGCCAGTTGGCCATTGATAACGGTGCGGTCACTGATAACGATAACTGTATTCATGCCCGGCATATTTTTGACACGTTCAGCCACCCAGGTCAGCGTCTTGGTCTTGCCACTGCCTGCACTGTGCCAGATCAGATAGCGGCCGCCAAAGCCATTTTCCGCAATATCTTCTTCAACCTTACGCACGGCACGCAGCTGATGGTAGCGCGGAAAAATCATCCTGCCTTCACTATCCAGGAACATGAATTCCCGGAAAATCCGTAGCAGCGTGAACTTTTCGAGAATTTCCTCCCAAATATAGCAGGTGGAATGTTTGCCATTAACAGCGGGATTGCCTGCGCCTGCCTCCGTGCCACGATTAAAAGGCAAAAAGTTTTTCATATCGGTTGCGGCGAAAGCTTCGAATTCGTCCAACGTCAAATAAACCAAGGTTCTTTTATTAAAACTAAAGACCTTTTCCTCAGCGCTGCGGTCTTGTTGAAACTGGCTGATGCCATTGCCTGCCGCACTTTGTCCAGCGGTTTGTTTTTTTAATTCCAGCATAACAACAGGCAGACCGTTCAAAAAAATTGCAAGGTCGACCCTATTGCCGCCAGCTTTATCTTCATAAGCAAACTCCCGGCAGACAGAAAAAGTATTCTTTTCTGCCAGGGCGATGCCTTCGGTCATAGCAGGGTTAGTTGGGCGGAAATAAGCAAGATGAAAAGAAGTGCCGCTCGGATAATCAGAGAAAGTTTCGCGCAGAGCCGCCAATAAACCCTTGTCTGCAATGAATTTATCCACCAGTTCCAGAAAGCGTGATTCCGCCTGTGCGCCGTAATAATTGACAAAGGTCTGCCACATCTCGGTCTGCGTGTCAGCCACAAAAGCAAACAGCTGCTTCTTGTCCAAGGCATAGCGATAGTCATAATCACTCATTTGGCTGATTACATAGCCATGCGCCAGCAAATACCCCATTATTTCATTGCGGAACGGATTCTCTCGCAAGTCCTGTTCGGTCATTCTTTTCACATCCTTCACCCAAACCATCAAACTACAGTTCTATTTTACCCGTAACAGCCTCATAAATCAAAGACTGTTTGTATTCCTGCAGACTTTCGATGATATTTTTGTTATGCTCGCTCAAAGCGTCGATTTCGCCGCATTTCTTATCGAGATAGTCGGCAATTTCTTTTTGCTCAGTATATTTTGGAACTGGCACTTTTACTGCACTTAATTTTTGCGTTGTAAGCTGCGCCATGGCAGTTTGATCTCCAAATAAATCAGCACTGTTAATACAATAAGTAAAATATCTCACGTCTACAACCAATTTGGGAACACACACTAATAACCTTACTATTGGATAGAATGCATTATTTCTTGCAATAGCCTTACCAACATCGCCTCTGCCAGTTACAGTGATTGTTTCGCCGCAAAATCTATAATAACTCATATAACCAAATAATCCCTCATTATCTAAGGAATTAGAATATATAGGATATTTGAATTTATCTGTTCGATCAGTTGAAAAGTCGTTTGCATCAACATCACCGCCCGCATACATCGAAAAAAGATATTTTAATTGAATAATTTCCCAAGTTTTCGGTATTTGCGCAATCCAATCGATACCGCTGTCCTTCGTGGGCGCAGACGGATTGAGCCCTTTGGTCACGGCTTCTGTAATCAAACTTTGGCGATACTCAGCCAACTGCTCATTTTGCTTTTGCTTGCTTGCGACAATCCGGTCAATTGCCGCACATTTTTCATCTAGATAATCGGCTATTGCTTTTTGTTCAGCAAAAGGCGGCATAAGAAGCTTATAGTCTTGCAAAAATTTGATTGGAATCCTTTTTAATCCAGCAACACCGTACATTGATGACACACATCTATTCTTGAAGATACTGTTTTGCAAAAAATAAAATAAGAATTTAGTACTGCACCCAAAACATCTTAATGTGTATATTTCCGAACTGCCAAAACCTACACCATTCAATAGATTTTTTACTATTGCAATATTGCCATTTTCAAAGCAAGGTGTGACTTTAGCCATTATAATGTCGCCATTCGCAAAATAATTATATCCCTTAACCACAGCTTCTATTGGTTTTGCCTGAAATTCAAACTTACCATTTCCCAAATATTCCATGGGGACAAAGCTAACTTCTTTACCTTCGAGTAGGTTTTCCGAATAACTCGGATTGAAATTAACAACATTTTTTAGTTTACAAACTTCCCACTCCTCCGGCATTTCCCCAATCCACTCAATACCGCTGTCTTTCATCTTGCGCGCACTCATGACAGCACCTTCTCCAAAAGTTCCGCCAGTCCCTTTTCCCCTGCCAGCAGCTCTGCCTTGATTTCGGCGCTTGGGCGCGGCGGCGTATATTGGTAGAAATATCTGGTGAAGGGAATCTCATAGCCAATTTTATTCTTGCTGAAGTCAGCGAAAGCGTCAGGTACAAAAGGCAAAACTTCGTTCTTGATATATTCTTCGATACTGCGTTTCAGCGGGATGCTCTCGGTATCACGCAGAGCAGGGTTGATGACCGGGTTGCCCTTGCCATCGCGTACGATTTCCGCCTTCGGGTCAATCTCCTTGAAGCAGTCGACAATTTCATCAACAACTTTAGCCGGTATTTTAGTCAACTTGCTTGTAATAGCCTGCTCAACCAAAGCCACAAATTTCTTGTGACTCATAATAGTTTTGCCCGCATGTTCCTTGAGCATCTTTACTACTGCCTGCTGAGCCTCAAGCGGCATTTTGGCAAAATTGACATTGTAATCCTTGGCCAATTCATCAATGTTTTCTTCCGAAATTGCAAATTTAAGACGCAAAGGTCTCTCAATAGTGACCTTGGTGTAGCCAAAGTCCTCCGGGTCAAAAAACTTCGACTGTTCGTTCTCCGCCAGAGTTTTAAACAGTTTCACAATCTGCCGGCGATGTGTTCTGCTGATATATTTGCGCTTATTGCCGAGAGATTTAGGTTTTTGCGGTTCAAAGAAATCGACCGCATTTATCAGCTGTACCTTTTTGCCGCGTTTGGCATTGCGTTTTTTCGACAAAATCCAGATGTAGGTACTGATGCCGGTATTGTAAAACATCTGGTCAGGCAAAGCGACAATCGCTTCTAAGAGACCGCTTGTCAAGACATATTGCCTGATCTTGCTTTCCCCGCTTTCCGCATCACCGGAAAACAAAGGCGAACCATTGAGAATTATGGCAATCCTGGCATCGTCTTCTGCTTTTGCCAGCAAATTCTGCAAAAACAAAAGCTGTCCGTCACTGATACGCGGCAAGCCATGTGAAAAACGATTCTGCCCCTTTGGCTCATTCAGTTTTTCGCCGTTGGCTTCCTTTACAACTTCCGCTCTTGCCGTTTTCCATTCCACACCGAAGGGTGGGTTAGTCAAAAGCAGGTCAAACTTTTCCTGCGGCAGGCGGTCATCCGTCAAAGTATCACCTTCGTAGATATTTTCTGCGGCTTCCCCCAGCATCAACATCTCCGCACGGCAGACAGCATAAGCCTCGGGGTTGCTGTCCTGCCCGAACAGTCTTACCGTTGCCTGCCCGTCAGTAAGCTCGTGCATCTTTCTTTTGAGCACCGTCAACATGCCGCCCGTGCCGCAGCAGCCGTCGTAGACGCGCAAAACTTTGCCTTGTTTCTTGAATTCGTCCGTATTTTCGCTGATCATCAGATCAACGCACAATTCAATTACTTCACGCGGGGTATAATGGTCACCAGCCTCGGCATTGGCTTTATAAGTGCGTATGATTTCTTCAAAAATATAGCCCATCGCCAAAGGATCAGTTGTTTCAGGATGAAAATCAACCTCGGAAAAAGCTTTTACCACCTGAAATAAGAGTTTCTTCTTGCTCATAAAGAGAATTTCTTCTCTGAATTTTAGTCCAGCAAGAATCTTTTGAATACCCGGAGAATAGGCGCTGACAAACTCCAGAAAATTGGCATCGATATTGTCACTGTTACCGACTAATGCTTCCAGCGAGATGCATTTCCGGTTGAAAAACGGCACACCGCACTTTTTACTGACCAAGTCTTCTAAAAATTCATCGGTGAAATTTTTACCTTCCATTTGAGTAAGCAAAGCTTTGATTTCCTTGTTCTTGCTTTCCAAGATACAGTCAAAACGGCGAATAATCGCCATCGGTATAATCACATTACCATACTTTTCAGAGGTATAAGGGCCGCGCAAAAGATTGGCGATTTCCTTCACCAGATTTACCTTACTCGTCATATCAGTGCTTATCTTCATTGTTTTTGCCTCCAAAAAGTTTCAGTAATTCCATATTTTTAAATAGTTTTTCACGCTTCACTGTTTCGACCGTCAAAAGGCCGCTTTCCACCAGATTATGCAAATGTGCGGAAGCAGTCTGGCGGTGAATCCCAGCCTCAACCAAATCGCTTATCCTGAGATAAACCTTTGCAAAAGCCATTGTAACGACCTGTTCCAGCACTGTTTTATTTCCCGCTAGTTTCCCCAAAAATTCCTGTGAAACATAATGCTTGTACAAAGAATCGATTGCCTCGACTTTTTGCAGCGTTTCCTGGGCTGTATGATGAAACGAGGTCAGCATATAAGCAATTACTTTGTTATAATCTTCATGCTGATGCGTCTCTCTGAGCAAACTGTAATATTCATCCTTGTTCCTGATAATATACGCACTGGCATACAAAACAGGTTGCCGCAGATACTCCTTTTGGCAGAGAAAGAGAATGTTCAATATTCTGCCCGTTCTGCCATTACCATCATAAAAAGGATGAATACTCTCGAACTGATAATGCGCCAGGGCAATCTTGATCAAGGGGTGCAGATTATAGCGCTCATCATCATAGATGAATTCCAACATATCTACCAGCAGCTTCAGTAAAAGGTCCTTACCGTGCGGTGGTGTATAAAGGACTTCGCTCGCGCCATCTTCCCTGATATTGGCAATGCGTGTCAGCGTTTCTGCAAATTCGGCCATATTATGTCTGACACCGGGTTCTTTTTTGTTGACTACCTTATTAATATTCTCAATATCACTAAGCGCTATCAAGCCTTTGCGGCTTAATTCCTGAAAGCCGATGAAGAGTGCTTCTTTGTAATCGACTACTTCTTTGACCGCTCCCCTTACTTCCTGCAAAGCAAGTCCGCTATACAATTCATCGTTAGTGGTAACAATATTCTCTATCTTGCTGCTGCTTTTGGCTTCCTGCAAAGCAATATTATCCAGTAAAATATTACTGCTTGGCAATTTTCCTACCGCATAATCCAACAAGGCCAAAGCAACACGCGTCTTCTCGACAAGCTGCGTTATTTCTTCGGTTGGACGAATATAAAGCTCGCTGATTGGCATGAGTTCATTGTACGGCTGCATAACATCCACCACGAATTCCTCCTTTGTCTTAACAAAAACTGTTGGTTCACGTCTGGCATGTTTGCCGTCAGTTTTCTAAGGTCATTATATTCTTTTCACCACATCACTGTCAACGTGTCGAATTATTTTATTTTTTTCGACATATAATATTTTGTTGTTGAAGCTAACAACTCTATTAGTCTAAGGAAGCCTTAAGCTTCCTCGGCTATGCTCGGAATGACGTAGCGGCCAAAGGGGACAGTCTGCAGTGCGTCAAAATTTTAGACACTGTCCCTCTTTAGCCCTAGCTAATTTTTAAAATTTTGCAATCTATAATCTATTGGTGACATATTCTTTAAACGGCTTTGGTAGCGCTCTTTATTGTAAAAGTTTAGATATTCTTCTGTGACTTCTACAACATTTTCAAAGGAGTGCAAAGATTTTTTACATAATCTAATACATTCACATTTATAATGACTGAAAAAATTCTCAACTATGGCATTATCCCAGCAGTTGCCTTTGCGCGACATGCTTGCGATAATGCCTTTTTCTTTTAATAAAGACTGGTAGGCTTTGTTCGTATAATGAACGCCTTGGTCGCTGTGAAGTATAGCTCCTTCGAGATTGCGCCTAAGAGCAAGATTGCTAACAACATCAGTCGACAGCGCCGCATCGGCCGACCTGCTGATTTTGTAGGATACAATTTCTCCATTAAATAAATCAAGTATTACGGAAAAATAGACCATTGAGTTTCTAATCGGTATATAAGTAATGTCCGTAACATATTTCCGGCCTGGTAAAGGTGTGCAAAAATCTCTTTTTAGTATATTTTCTGCCGTTAGTTTTTCCAACCCTATTTGCCTTATAGACTTGCGTCTTTTGCGGCGAATAGCTGACTGAAGGTTGTTCGCGGCCATCATGTTTCTTAAAGCATGACTACCAATATTCAGGTTGTACTTTCGCTTAAGAACAATCTGCATTCTCCTATAGCCAAGAATACTCTTGGATATTAGTTGTTCTTTTCTTACAAGCTCTACAACATCAAACAGTTTAGTGTCAGTGAGAGCTTTCCAGTGATAATAGCTGCTCCGACTTATTCCTGCGACGGAGCAAAGTAAGGATATTGTATATTTGTGAGATAGTTCGGCGATGGTCTGGTATACTATTTTTTTTAGACTTGAGATCATCCAAAGCAACCAGCGTTTTTAGAAAGTCTACTTCAGCTTTTAGTCTTAAGTTTTCTTCAGCGAGCTGTTTTTCACTGGCTGACATCTCATGCATACTTTCTACTGCTGGACGATTCTTCGTTTGGTATGAGGATTTATGTTCCATTGCTGCTATTTCTTCTTTAGTCAGCAAGCCCTTTTGTGTAAGTTCCTGCATCCACCTTGTAAGATAATTCTTTGAAGGCAAGCCAAGGGATCGAGCCACTACTCTTATGCCGAATGGTGAACTCAGGTAAGTCCGGACGACATGCAACTTGAACTCGGTAGAATATTTGGAGACCATAAGAACCACTCCTTTCAATTATTGTACTTGTCCCCATGGGATTATGTCCAATAATTTGAAGCAGTGCAGTCCCCTTTGGCCGCTCTTCTGGTGAACAAGCTCCAACTATGCTATTTTTTTATTGAACTTCTTGATACTAATGGTCAAAACAATGGCGATAAAGGCCGCAAGAGCAAAAACCTGCCCCCACAGCATGCCAATGCCAATTCCTTTCAGAATGATGCCACGCATGATTTGCAAATAAAAGGTCAGCGGCAATAAATATCCTAATGTGCTGAAAAATGCCGGCATTGCTTCTCTCGGAAACATAAAACCTGACAATAGAATGCTAGGCAAAATGATGAAGAACGACATTTGCATAGCCTGCATCTGCGTTTTAGCCAGTACCGAAATAAGCACCCCCATGGCCAGTGAGGCAATAATAAATAGTGAGGTAAGAGAATACAAAAGAACTAAACTGCCGCGCACCGGCAGATCAAAGACAAAAATACCCACCAATAATGCCACAGTCGCCTGCACATAGCCAACAAAAATATAAGGAATGATTTTACCAATCAATAGTTCCCACGTTTTCATCGGCGTCACTATCAATTGTTCAAGCGTACCACGTTCGCGTTCCCGCACAATAGCCATCGAAGTGAACATCACGAGCGTCATAGTCAAAATCGTACCCATAATGCCTGGCACCATATAAAAAGCAGAAACAAAATCCTGATTATACCAAGGCCTGATACGTATGTCATAGGGGAGATCTGTCGCATGACCAGAGTAACCACGTAATTTTTGCATTAATATCTGCTGTGACTGAGTTTGGCCAACCAGTTGCGCCGCACCAATAGCAGAAGAAGCAGCCAACGAATCGGAAGCATCTACAATTACTTGGACGGATGCAGTACGGCCATGTTTCAGGTTATCCGTAAAATCCGGTGGAATAATTATGCCTACTTTAGCTTTACCAGAATCTACAGCATCATTCACTTCATTAAAATTCTTCGCTGCGTATTCTATATTAAAATATTGGCTGCCTTCCAAAGAATTCAAAAGATCCCGACTGTCTTGTCCAAGCGACTGATCAAAAACGATTGTCGGCAAATGTTTGACGTCAGTATTAATGGCAAAACCGAATAAAATAAGCTGGATAATCGGCAAGCCTATCATCATACCGAAAGTCAGACGATCCCGCCGCATCTGAATAAACTCTTTAACCAATAAAGCCCAAAGACGCCTCATGATACCAGCTCCTTTCGGTAAGACTTGACCAGATAAACAAACACATCTTCCAATGATGGCGAAATTATTTCATAAACATAACCAGACAATGGCGAGATATCGTTTGACTTGAGCAGCACGTGCAAGCTAGCTCCCGCCGGATAGATATCAAGATATTCCACTGAACTCTTTTCCAATGTTTCCAATAATTCCATTGGGCTGGGTGCAGGTATTTCTACCAAGGTGCCCGGAATAATTTTTTTCAAATTGTCAGGCGTATCACTCGCAATCAGGTTGCCCTCGAAAATGAAGCCAATTTCGTCGCAATGCTCGGCTTCATCCATAAAATGCGTTGTTACCATCACCGTCGTACCCTGCAGAGAAAGATCATAGATAATCTCCCAAAACATACGTCTGGAGACAGGATCCACGCCGCCTGTCGGTTCATCAAGAAATAAAATAGGAGGATTATGTAAAATAGAACACGCTAAAGCCAGGCGTTGCTTCCAGCCGCCGGACAAATTGGCAACCAATTCCTGCTGTCTTTTTTCAAGACCTGACAGCACGAGCATTTCGCCAATACGTTTTTTCATCTGTTCAGTTGAAAGACTATAAAGACCGCCATAAAACTTCAAGTTTTCAATAACGGAAAGATCATCGTACAGACTGAATTTTTGAGACATGTAGCCGATTTTTTGTTTCAAAGCTTCACTGTCTTTGGCAATATCGAGTCCCAGTACTTTACCGCTGCCTGAAGTTGGTTCCAAAAGACCGCATAACATCCTGATAGTTGTAGATTTCCCAGAACCGTTAGGGCCCAAAAATCCATAAATGGATCCTTGCTTAATTTGCAGCGAAACATTATTGACAGCAACAAAATCGCCAAAACGACGTGTAAGATTATTAAGTTCCAAAGCAGGCAATCAGGCCACCTCCTTTGACAACAGCACAAAAACGTCTTCCAGGTTAGGCTGGATTTGTTTCAAAGATATTATCGGTATATCCGCTTGGCCTAATACAGTTCTGACCCCGGCAGCAACAGTTGCAAAATCTTCTACGACCAGGTGATATTTGGTGCCAAACGCGTTTATATCCAGGATTGGCAAAGACGCAAGCACTCTCTTAATATCTTTGGCTGGCGTAGCAAGCTCAATAATTTTATAAGGATATTTTTTGCGCAGTGCCTGCGGCGAATCACAAGTCGTAATAACGCCATTATGCATGAAGGCTACTCGCGTACAAAACTCGGCTTCATCCATGTAAGGCGTGGAAACAAAGATTGTAGTGCCTTCTTTGTTCAACTTATAAAGCATCTGCCAAAATTCCCTGCGCGAAACAGGGTCAACACCCGTCGTTGGTTCATCAAGAAAGTAAATCTCAGGTTTGTGCATCAGACCTGCGGCTAGTGCTAATTTTTGTTTCATGCCGCCGGACAAATTATCAGCCAAGCGATCTTTAAAAGGTAAAAGTTTCGTAAAGCCCAGAATTTCACTGGCCAAAGCATCGATTCTCTCATTTGATTCTCCATACAAAGAGCCCATAACCCAGATATTTTCCATAACTGTAAGATCACCGCAAAGACTGAATTTTTGAGGGACATAGCCAACTCTGCTTTTCACCTGCTCAAGATCTGCAGTACCAAGCACATTAATACTGCCGGAAGTAGCTTCCATAATACCTGTCAGCATCCTGATCATGGTTGTTTTGCCAGCACCGTCAGGTCCCACAAGACCAAAAATTTCACCTGGCTTGACTTCGAGCGAGACGTTATTTACGGCCACAACCTGTTTAAATCTCTTAGTTACGCCATCTAGGGTAATCATTTGATAACCACATCCGCAGGCATGCCTGGTTTAAGAATGCCCTCTGCATTATCTATTTTGACTTTTACATAGTAGACCATATTCGCTCTTTCGCGTTGCGTGATGCTTTGTCTGGGCGTAAATTCTGCTTTTTGACTGATTTCTTTAATTGTGCCTGAAAATACGCGTTCGGGATAGGCGTCAATCTTAACATCAACAGCCTGACCAAATTTTATAAGTCCTAGCTGGTCAGAAGGAACATAGACCTTGATCCAGCAGTCATTCAAATCACCAATAGTTGCGATTGCCGAACCTACATTAGCATATTCGCCCTTCTGATAGTTCTTACTCAAAACGATACCGTTAAGCGGACTGGCAATATCTGTATCAGCCAATGTCGACTTATCGGCCGTCAATAACGCTTCCAATCTTTTTACCTCAGCACGCTGAGCTTCAATCTGGTCAATTCTGTTGCCTTCAATCAGCAGGCTTTTTTTAGCCTGATAGCCAGTCAAGGTATTGTAAGCTACGTTATAGCTTGACTGTGCCAAATCAAGCTGTTGAGCTGAAATTGCACCGTCTTGATAAAGTTTACTGTAACGTTCCAGATCATTCTTCGCTTTGATGTATTGAGCCTGTGCGACTCCTATATTAGCAATCGCCTGTTCAATCTCTTGCGAACGTGAACCTTTTTCCAGGTCAATAAGCTGTGACTTGGCTTTAGCCAGCGCTGCTTCGTCAGCCTTGATTTGTGCCTCAAGATCCAGTCGTTTAATGTGTGCCACTAGTTGATCGGCTTTCACGCTGTCACCGACTTCTATCTTCAGTTCATCAATATAACCGTTGACCTTCGGAACCACGTCAGCTAGAGTTACTTCGATAGTTCCTGTTGCTGTTATACCGCTTTGCGGTTTGTAGTACAGCTTATACAAAGCTGCTCCGACTAGACAGATTAAAACAACACCAATGATTATCAAGCGCTTGTTAGTCATTTTATTTTCTCCTTATACCTTCCAGATAAATATTGACAGCCTGCTCAGCGTAAGCAGCATCCGCTTCTACTGAAGTATCCAAGAAATCACGAAAAAGTGGTTTGGCAATGAAATAAAAATTCATAATTCCAACCAAAGATAAAGCCGCATGACCCACATCCAAATCATCTCTGAATATACCTTTATTGATTCCATCCTGAATCGCCTTATTCAAAAACCGATAAAAAGAAAAGAGATGCTTTTTCAGAATTCTATCCATTGCACTGGTTGGATTGACCAGCTCACTTTGCACAAAACGTATCACGTATGGTTTTTTTGTGTGTATCTCACTAATTGCCTTGGCATAATGTCTTAATCTTTCTTCAGGCGGCAACCATTCTGCCGAAGAAATAGCTTTGGAAATTGCCGCAATATGAGTTTCAATTATGGCATGATACAAACCCTCTTTGCCACGAAAATAATATGATATTGAAGAAACATTGACATCAGCGGCTTTGGCAATCTCCCTAATAGAAACTGCTGCATACCCTTTTTCCGCAAATAAGGGAATGGCTGCCGCAAATAATTTTTCTTGTGTAGCATTATCCATGAAATTGCACCTCCACAGTAATACAAGCAATATGTTCAAACGATTGTTTTAATCTTTTGATTGTATTATATTCCTGCTACTTCCATTTGTCTATATGTTTGCACACAAATAATAAATGTTCAGAGAACAAGCTCTGAACATTTATTTTATATTATGAAATTTCTTGAATTCAACTACTAAAAAGCATTAAGTTTGATAATAAAGTAATCCAATGCTGATTATAAAAACAACAATCATAATAATAGAATCCCACCCCCAAATAAGTTTTTTCTTTTCGGCTTTATATGCCAAGCCAATTATTGATGTTGCTGTCATTATAATAGCTGCAAATACCGATATAACGTGAATTGGACTTATAAACTGCAATAAAGGTCCCTGCGTAAAAAACAAATCATCGATAAATAATATAAATATATTGAAGATATTACTGCCAAAAACATTACCAATCGCTAAATCTACTGAACCAATTCTGACAGCAGCAATAGAAACCACAACCTCAGGTAAAGAAGAAGTGAATGCTATAAAGATATTTCCAATAAAAGCTTCTCCCAAGCCTGTCAAATGAGCCATTTGTTCTCCAATCTTAGGCAAAAAAACTGCTGCGCAAATTACCAAAAACGCATTTACAACATATTTTAGAGTTGCCTCACGCATAGATATATCGCTGTACTTCAATGCTTCTGCCAGCTGTTCCAGCTGCATCTTTATTTGTTTTTTCTCATATGCTCTGACTAGTTTTAAAGCAGAAAAATAAATGAAGACAAATAATATGCTACTGCTGCCGATCCACTTTATTGGTATATTATACTGTGGAAAGGTCATTGCAAAAGCGATCAAGGTTAAGAGTAATAATCCGCAGGCAGCAGATAATATATGGCTATAATTAGCTTTGGCTGATATAGGTAAAGGTTTATGAATAGCATCGAGTATTGCTGCCAAAATAAAGAGATTAAATACGCAGCTGCCAATCACATCACCTGCCGCTATGTCCGGACTATTAGCAAAAGTTACAGCGCTTACTCCTGTTACCAATTCAGGCAATGATGTTACCGACGCCAGCATTACCAAGCCGATTAAAGAGCCGCCCAGTCCACTTTTTTCAGCTATTACATCCCCATACTTTGATAATTTTGATCCTGAGTAGATTATAGTAAAAGCACATACGGCAAAAGCTATCCAAATCAATATGTTTACCGCCTTTCTGGCATAATTACCAGTTTTTGGTATCTAATATATTAAACTTTCATTTTGCTAATTCCTGCATAGTTAAAAAGTAATGTATTTCATCAATTGTTTACTCTATTCAAAACAACATATTGCGAACAAGCAAGCTAAATAATCGGCATAAAAAAACAGGGTTCCGAGAAAAATCTCAGAACCCTGATCTTTGTGATATGGCGGAGTGGCTGGGATTTGAACCCAGGCGAGGTTTAACCCCCCTAACGATTTAGCAAACCGTCCTCTTCAGCCACTTGAGTACCACTCCGAATGCCTTACTGCGCTATTATAGCTTATTTTAAAAAACATTTCAATAGCTTATTTAAAAATGGCGGAGAAGGTGGGATTCGAACCCACGGTTCCTTGCGGAATCACTAGTTTTCAAGACTAGCGCCTTAAACCACTCGGCCACCTCTCCGTGCGATACATAAGAAAGTATAATATAGACTTAGTCCGTTGTCAAGTGACAATGCTAGCCGAGAATTCTATCGGTTTCGCGAATTACATCTTCTTCCAATTCCTTGGCTTCCTCTACTATTTTTTGAAGATGTTCTTCTGTCTGCTGCACATATTCTTTATTTTTCAGCAATAGCAAATTGCTATGCACGTTGTAGCAGGCACTGCGCAGTGCAGCTCTAGCTAAAAGTGCTGCAACTGTTGCATCTGTAATAGCACTGGGATTGCCTATTCTGACAAGCTTAGAAGATAGATGCAGGATATCCAGGCAAGAATCGGCAATCTTGAGCGGCACCTCAGATGCATCATAAGCGGCAATCTGAATACTATCCGTCCTCAACGCTTTTTCTTCCTCGGTATCTTTGGGCAGCTTATATGCCTTCATAAAACCATCAAAAACCGCAGCATCGGCGGCAACTAATGCAAGCATCCTTGTTCTCAGTATTTCAGCACTTACCAGCAGAGGCCGTATCTTATCTTCTACATCGGCAAATTTTTTTTTGCCCAAGGTAAGATTAGAAACCATTGAAGTCAGAGCGGCCGCAATTGCTCCTGCCAAAGCAGCGGCACCGCCGCCACCCGGAGTTGGTTCTTTCGAAGCAAGGTCAGTCAAAAATTCTTTGCAGGATTTATCAAGTAATTGTGTTTCCATTCTATCAGCCTCTCTTTATCAGGATGCAAGTCTCAGATAGCCAACCGACAGACGTCCGTCTGCATGATGGTTGACGTTTTTTTCATTGCGTAAAGCAAAATTGAAAAATTCCTTAATATCACCAGCATACCTTATATTTTCACCCTTTGTCAAAGCGAGGTAGCCATCCCCTCCCTTTGCTAAAAATTCATTAGTAACCACTTTATACTGCTTATTTAAATCAATAGCATTATTGTCGGCTAACCTATTTTCTATAATACGACTGCCTTGAGGCAAATCGAGGTCAACGCCCAATTTAACACCTGCAAAACGTACTTCTCCCACTTTTTCATTACCAATGCCATATTCCAGTGCAGCCAAAAGATCGCTGCCTTTCAATTGCATAACCACAATTTGGTCTTTATAAGGATAAGCTTGCTGCATAAGTCTTAATGTTATTGGGCCAGCAGGGATATCACTGCGAAAAGCACCGCCATTCAAGATTGCCACATCGGCATTAAATCCTTTAAGTAATAAATCAGTAAAATGTTCGCCCAAAGTGGATTCCCCATATCTGTCATTAGTCAGCGGATAAAGATTCTGGGCAACAACACCGCTATATTTCTTATCAACATCAGATAAAATAGGATTTACCATCTTAGCAATTGTTGAACTTTCTTTCCATTTATCCTTGTTGACAGCAATGAGCGAGGCATTAGAGCCAATTATTTTTTTATCTATCCTGGAGTAAAGAAGATGAATCTTACCTATCATCTCCCCATTACTGCCAGCCTGCACTACTGGAATATTCTTATAAGTGCCGAAAACTCTCTGATGGGAATGCCCTGTAACAACTGCGTCAACTCCATTTATTCGTTCCAGCAGTCCGGTAATTTCTCCTGATATTTGCCCTTTATTATTCTGAAAGCTTGCGCAATGTGTCAAAAGAATCACAATCTGAGCGCCCTTACTGCGCACTTCATTAATATACTTCTGCACTGTTTCTGCTGTTGGCAGCATTGTAACACCTTGATTATTCTGGGGGCTGCTTTTGAGAAGCATTTCTCCAGTTGTTACACCTATAACACCAATCTTTAAGCCATTACGATTAAGAAATACATATGGTTTGACAAAGTTCCCCCCGGTGTATTCAAGATTAGCAGCCAATAAAGAAAAAGTTACTGCTGCAGCTTGTTTAGCTATTGTTTTTTGGTCATAATCAAAAATATGGTTACCTACAACATCTGCCGAAAAACCTATTTGGTTCATCGCATATATAACAGGCATACCTTCATATTCATCTGCATCCAAAGTCCCGCTAAGCATATCACCGCCGCCCAGAATAATTGATCCGGCAGGATTCTCGGCCCCGAGCTGCTGAATCGCGCCGGCCAAAACAGCAATCCCTGGTTTTGTTCCCTCCGCCCTCAGTGCTCCATGAAAATCATTAACCGAATAAATATCGATTTCAACTAAAGGCTTCTCTTCTGCCATTACCGGCAGAGCAGCCATCATCAATACCATTACCATTACAAAAATTGCCCATGTTTTCTTGATTCCTTGTTTCAACCGACACACCTCCGCCTTAATCATTACAGTAGTATGTTTTCGGCATAGCGACTGATTTTACCTTTTCTTTTCTTGAATTTTTATTTCATTGGTAGTATATTTATATGGTAAAGTGAGAAAGTGGGGACGTAGCTCAGCTGGGAGAGCGTACGGTTCGCATCCGTAAGGTCGAGAGTTCAATCCTCTTCGTCTCCACCAATTATTTTATAATATATGACATATCACGTTTCGGCATCTGCCAATGTGCAATGGGGGCTTTTATCATGCGTGCTTGTAATTACATAAATGAACATTTACACTAGCTTTTTGCTAAGCCCGTGCCTATTACACCCGCTTGAGCGAAAGGCTGTTTTTTATATAAACAACAATATTTCCTAATTTTAGCAACTATTTCTTCTCAAAAAATAACTGAACAGACATCTTTTAAACCATGCAACTCTTTAGAAAATGGCACAATCTATCTTACCGGGGGTTAACAATGAAGCATACTACCAAACACTTCAACACATCCTATAAAATAACACGCCGATATGACAAAACCTTGCGTTCCATTTATAATGAGATTTTTGAAATAGACATTACTGATGATATCTGCAAACTTTTGCACTCTACCGGCAGTAAAAGTAATCTCTTCTGCACTGGCGAAAAAACCTTTTCTGCGCTTTTGCTAAAAACTGCTGAGCAGACAATTCATCCTGCAGACAAGAAAAGATTTATTGATTTCTTCAATTTTTCAAAATTAAGCACTCTTTTTTCTCCTGGTGTTAAATATGCAAAAGCTAACTTTCGCAAGGCGCATAATGATAATAAATATCATAACTTTGACATCACTATCATTCCTTTGGAAATAGGCCAGCAAAAAGAAAGTTTTCTTTGCTGCCTTGACGAACTTGAAAATACAGAACACTCTGAATTACATACAGCAAAAGCCAAAAAGAATAATTGCGATGAATTAACAGGGCTTCCTAATAAAACAATTTTTTACCAAAAGGTTCATTCACTGCTGACAAATAGGTATGAACAGCAATACTGCATTGCTATGTTTGACATTGATAAATTTAAACTGGTTAATGACTTGTTTGGAGCTCATACAGGCGACCATCTGTTATGCTATATTGCAAAACTTCTGCATGAGTATTTTGCAAATGACAAAACCGCACTTTTTTGCCGTCTGGAAGCTGATCGTTTCGCAGCCTGTTTCCTTTTTTCGGGTAAAACTTATGTTGAACTGATTGATTATATAACTACAGGCTTACAAAAAAGTCCCCTTAATTTTGAACTTGCCGCTTACTTTGGCCTTTACTTGCCTGATATACCCGACTTGCCCGTAAATATTATGTGCGACAGAGCTATGCTGGCACAAAAAAGTATCAAGGGCCGTTTTGATAAAAATTATGCCTTCTATGAAGAAGAACTGCGCAAAAATCTCTTGCATAAGCAAGAAATTACCGGTCGTATGAATCAGGCATTACAGGAAAAGCAGTTTGAAATCTATTTGCAGCCCAAAGTACATTTAATTACTAACGAGATAGTCGGTGCTGAATCCTTAGTGCGCTGGAATCATCCTACCCTTGGGTTGCTTGCTCCTGGCGCTTTCATCAATATCTTTGAAGAAAATGGGTTTATAACTAAGCTGGATACATTTGTTTGGGAAGAAACCTGTCATCTTCTGCGCAGATGGCTTGATGAAGGATGTAAAACATTTCCTATTTCGGTCAACGTTTCCCGCTTAGATTTGTTGGAACCATCTTTTTTTCAAACAATCACCGATTTAGTAGAAAAATATAAAATTGAACCTAAACTGCTTAATCTTGAACTTACAGAAACGGCCTACGTAAAAAGATATGATGAAATAAAACTGGTTACAGATAAATTACGCGCTTATGGTTTTTCAGTACATATGGATGATTTTGGCAGCGGCTATTCCGCTTTGAACATGTTGCAGGATATTGCTGTGGACACCTTGAAAATTGATTTAAACTTCATGTCTGGATTTGTAGAATCAGGGCGAGGCCGCAATATTCTTTCTTCTGTTATCCGCATGGCTAAATGGCTTGGATTGCCAGTCGTAATTGAAGGAGTCGAAAGTAAAGAACAGGTTACTTTTCTTAGAAGCATTGGCTGTACTGTTGGACAAGGTTATTATTTTTCCAAACCTTTACCAGTCGATAAATTTGAGGCATCACTCAAAACAAATAAGCAAAAATCAATACCTTTAAGCACACTAGAAAACGGGCTCTCTCGGGATAGCATAGTAAATATTGAAGATTTCTGGTCACCCACCTCTGCTTTCAATCTTCTGTTCAACACTTTGCAAAATGCCGCTGCAATTTATGAATATCATGAAAACAATCTTGAGCTTTTGCGTGCTAATGATTCCTACTACGAATTGTTGGAAATTAAAAGAGAAAACCTTTACTTTTCCGGCACTCATCTGCTTGACTACATACATGCGGAAGACCGTCATAATTTTGTTATGGGATTACCTACTGAAGAAAGTAAAAATCCTGCCGATCATATCTTCCGCAGGCTAATATCGGAAGACAAGATGATCTGGCTGCACTCTAAAGTGCATTTTCTGGCGGGCGATGCTGAACGCAGACTATATTATGCTTCTATCAGCAAAATTTAAGCTGCTTCTGAATAGAAAGGATTTATTACATGAACATGCACATAACTTTACCAGCTGAATTTATGCCTTCAACAGCTGAGCCTGCAGCTATCAAAACGCTTCTCCAAACTACTGATATGGATTTACGTGACTCTTTACTCTTCGCTGCGCGTACCAGCGCCATTAAACAATTTGGCCATAATATCTATATCCGTGGTCTGATAGAATTCACCAACTACTGTAAAAATGACTGCTATTACTGCGGTATCCGTTGCAGTAACCAGAAAGCCAGAAGGTACCGGCTGACTAAAGAGCAAATATTATCCTGCTGCAGCAGCGGCTATAGCCTTGGTTTCCGCACGTTTGTCCTACAAGGTGGTGAAGACGCCTTCTTTACTGATAAAATAATGGTTGACATTATTACAGCAATTAAAAAGGCGCATCCAGATTGTGCTGTGACCTTATCTATCGGCGAGTGTTCCTATGCTTCTTATAAGGCGATGTTCGAGGCTGGCGCAGATCGTTATCTTTTGCGTCATGAGACCGCCAATCCTGAGCATTATGCCCGCCTGCATCCGTCCAAACTCTCACTTGCCAGCCGTCTTGAGTGTCTGCATATGCTGAAAGAAATCGGTTATCAGGTTGGTACCGGCTTCATGGTCGGCTCACCTTATCAGACAATCGACAATTTGATTGAAGATTTGCTTTTTATACGTGATTTCAAACCACATATGATAGGAATAGGCCCTTTTATTCCCCACCATGACACGCCTTTTCACACTAAGGCTGCCGGCACAATGGAACAGACGCTGCGCCTGATCGCCATCTTACGGCTCATGCTGCCAAAAGCGCTTATTCCAGCTACTACAGCTCTAGGAACCATTTCCCCAGATGGACGTGAACAAGGGATTCTTGCTGGTGCGAACGTCGTAATGCCAAATTTATCACCGGTTGAAGTACGAAAAGACTATCTGCTTTATGATAACAAAATCTGTACCGGTGAAGAGGCTGCCGAATGTAATTTTTGTTTGCAGTCAAGACTGCAAAGTATTGGTTATCAAATTGTAGTCGATCGCGGTGACTACAAAGATTAGCTATTGTTTCAATCAACATCGCTTGGTTGAAATATTAAAGGAGTTTTGTATTGGTAATGGAAAGTAAACAAAGGTTAAACACTTATCGTAATTTGAATAATTGGTATAATTTTCGTCTAAGATTATTTGGTGAAGGTATTATCGTTGGGCTTTTAGCCGGTATTATCGTAGGTTTTTTTCGTTACGCCTTAAATTTTGTTGAAACTCAGCGTAATGTTATTTACCGCTATATGGCCTCTAGTGACTGGATGATTACCGCCCTCTGGTTTGGAGTCCTGATTTTGACGGCAGCTATCCTCCATTTTTTGGTTGCCTACGAACCTCTTTCGGCAGGAAGTGGTATCCCACAAGTCAAAGGTGCCATTCTCGGATTTTTCAAAATGCGATGGTTTCATGTTCTTTGGACTAAATTGATAGGAGGCATTCTCGGCATTGGCGCAGGTCTCTCGCTTGGCCGCGAAGGACCATCTATACAATTGGGAGCAATGGCAGCGCAAGGCCTTAGCCGCCTTTTTGGCCGTTCCAGAATGGAAGAACGCTATTTATTGACCAGCGGCGCAAGTGCCGGTCTTGCTGCAGCCTTTAATGCTCCTTTGGCTGGCGTTATTTTTTCCTTGGAAGAATTACACCATAATTTTTCTGCAGTCGTCCTGCTTCCTGCTATGGCTGCCGCACTTACTTCAACCGCAATTTCACAATTGATTTTTGGCAGCGCTACTATTTTTAATTTTTTGGATTTGCCAGTGCTGCCTCTCCAATACTTTGGACTTATCATAATATTAGGCCTTATCCTGGGCGTTTTCGGAACCTTGTTCAATTATTCCCTAATTAATGTCTCCAAATTCTATCAACTGCCAATTTTCAAGAATACCTTTTCCCGTGTTGGCTTTGCGCTGATTTTGGCAGGCATTCTCGGTTTTTACCTGCCTGAAGTCCTCGGTGGCGGCAATGAGCTGATTGACAATATTTCCAAAAATCATTTCCCGCTAACGGTTATCGCTATCTTTCTCTGCGGCAAATTTATTTTCACTATGCTGAGTTATGGTTCTGGTGTGCCAGGTGGTTTTTTCCTTCCCATGCTCGTCATAGGTGCCTTGGCAGGTAATCTTGTAGGAACTTGCATGGTTAGTTTGGGGCTATTAAACCCGTATTTTCATCAAAATATGGTCGTTTTCGCCATGGCTGCCTTTTTTGCGGCTTCTGTCCGTGCGCCGATTACCGGAACCATACTAGTAATGGAAATGACAGGTTCATTCGAACATCTCTTTCCGTTGGTAATAGCTTCCATCAGTGCTTATCTTGCTGCCGAAGTTTGCAAGACAGAACCTATTTATGATCGTCTTTTACAGCGTTCCTTAGATAATATGAATAAGCAAACCAGCGATATAGTTCCTGATAAAACGAGAAACGTGATTGAAATTTCGGTTTGCAGCGGCTGCTCTCTTGACGGTAAACTCGTTAAAAATATTAATTGGCCGGAACACACGCTGCTAGTAGATATCAAACGTGGCGAAAACGACATAGTCCCTAATGGTGAAACATTACTGTTTGCCGGCGATTTTCTTTACGTTCTGACTGATAATGCCAATGCGGAAAATGTTCGCAAACTGGCTGAAGAAAAATGATTTGCAACGCCATCTAACTGAAGTGAAAATAGCCCGGCTATTCTGTTAACAGAATAGCCGGGCTACAATTTTAAATATTGTTTTTAGAAATGAGTAAAGCCCTTTTTGAATGTGGCACTGAAATCAAAGGTAGCAAAATAATCTGCCGGCGTTTCAGCCCTGCGGATCATTTCCACGCTGCCGTCTTCTTTAAGCAGCAGCTCCGCGCTTCTCAGTTTGCCATTGTAATTATAACCCATGGCATAACCGTGAGCACCGGCATCATGAATGAAGAGCAAATCGCCAATGTCTATTTTCGGCAGTTTCCGGTCGATGGCGAATTTATCATTGTTTTCGCACAAACCGCCGGTAACATCATAGACATAGTCGCAAGGCTCATTTTCCTTGCCCATGACGGTGATATGATGATAAGAGCCATAAATCGCAGGGCGCATCAAGTTTGCGGCACATGCATCAAGGCCTATGTATTCTTTATAGGTGTGTTTTTCATGAATGGCTTCTGCAATTAATGCACCATAAGGTCCCATCATGAAGCGGCCCATTTCAGCGAAAATTGCCACATTGCCCATACCTGCCGGTACGAGCACTTCTTCAAAAGCTTGGCGTACGCCTTCGCCGATGGCAAGAATGTCATTAGCTTTTTGGGATGGTCTGTAAGGAATGCCTACACCACCGGAAAGGTTAATAAATTCTATGCTGGCACCTGTTTCATTTTTCAGATCAACAGCTAGTTGGAAAAGGATCTTCGCCAGACTTGGGTAGTATTCGTTGGTCACAGTATTGCTGGCCAGGAAAGCATGAATGCCAAAGTGTTTAACACCCTTTGCCATCAGTTTCTTATAGCCTTCCACCATTTGTTCACGGGTAAAGCCATATTTAGCATCGCCAGGATTATCCATAATATTGTTCTCAATAGCAAAATGACCACCAGGATTAAAGCGGCAGCTGATTGTAGTAGGAATGTCTGCTACCTTTTCCAAAAAATCAATATGGGTAATATCATCAAGGTTAATCGTAACATTCAGCTTACGTGCAAGGCGGAAGTCTTCCGCAGGTGTCACGTTAGACGAGAACATGATTTCACTTTCTTTGAAGCCAACAGCGTCGGCCATTAAAAGCTCGGTGTAGGAAGAGCAGTCAGCGCCACAGCCTTCTTCACGCAGAATTTGCAGTAAACGCGGATTCGGTGTTGCTTTCACGGCAAAATATTCTTTGAAACCTTTATTCCAGGAAAAAGCTTGCATAACTTTACGGGCATTTTCGCGGATACCTTTTTCATCATACAGATAAAATGGTGTTGCATACTCGGAAGTAATCTTCTCTAACTGTTCTTTGCTAACAAAAGGTTTTTTCACTATTTGTACACCCCTCATAATATTATTTGTTGGTTAATTCTATAAGCTTAATTTCATTTTTTAACGCATCTTTAAATAAATCGACTAAATTAGGCTTTCCTGAATAAAGGCAGGTCGAACTCTCACCATCAGCCAAATCTCCAGTCAGAACACGCCCGGAATCAGCAATCAACCTGATTTGGCTGTTGGGTTTTTCCGCATAGTAAATAATAGCTCCGGGTAAATTAAAAGGCTTGCCGGTAATTATCACTATTTTCAAACCGCGTTGTAAAGCTTCTGCCAAAGGTTCTTTCAGATTCTCAATAAGTGAGCCTGTTGCAGAAACGTAAATTCTGGCTTCAGCCTTGGCAATCATATTTTTTAATTTATTCATAATTGCCTGTGCGCCCTTAATAGTTATATAGCCTTCTACCTCGTTCTTAACTGCCGGCATCTTTTCTACTAAGTACGCTTTATATTCCTGCATCTGACGGATTTTATTTTCACAAAACTCATCAAATGGAACTGGTGTATATCTGGTTGCTGTATCTTCAGTAACATGAGCCGCACCCTTATCCACCAGGCCAGCCAGCGCCGTGTACGTATTGGAGCGGGATATACCTGTAAGCTTAGCGGCTTCGTAACCGGTCAGACTGTTTTCGGCCAGGAGTGCCATGTACAAGGTTGCTTCATGACGCGTCAGATTAAAATACATCAAACGTTCAATAATGTCCATATTGCCTCCAAATTATTTGTTGTTCCTATGTAGGAATACTATAAAACTTTTTTCATTGTTTGTCAACAAATAGTTAATAATTATTATCAATAATTATAGTTTCTATCGAGCAAGGACTGAAGAGTTCCTCTGGACCATTCCACACGCGTTAAACGGCCGCAATAAATTCGGCCTGATGTAGAGGAAGGCACCACAAGCGCCCTATTCGGTTGCTTATGCTGCATAAGTTTGAAATATCAATCTTAGTCCTGCGCGCAGGCGCTGGCAGTCGATTGGTTCAAACTTAACTCCCGTCACTTCTTTAGTCCTTGCTCTCTTCGTGAGTTCTAAATACACTGTTTTCATCGATAACTTTCTCCGATAAAATACTAATAAAAAAACTCGGGTTTTCTGCTGCGGCAGCTCATAAAGCCACTAAAGCAAAAATCCGAGCATAATGATTTAAAAAACTAAACTAATCACAGCCAGAATAATGGGCTGATGGATAAGATAAAGAAACAAGCTATGTCTGCCCATAAAGGCGAAACCGGAGAGCTGCCTGAAAAAGTATTTTTCGCGCAGCTCTTCATCCGTCATTTGCCAGCAGAAATAACCTAGCCAATAAGCGAAAATCCATGGCAATAGAGGAAAGTAATCAGCTGAAGTAAAACTCGCATGGGGCAAACCCAGCGGGAATAAAAAGCGGCTGTCATACCATGATAGCGGCAGATCATATACATGAACTTGCAAAAGACTCAAGCGGCCCTCAGCCATCTCATGCGTAAGAAAAAAAAGAAATAAACTGAGAGCTAGTCCAAGTTTTATTGGAATTTTTTCCAATATTGGCCGCGCCAAAACAGTAATGATTGCCGCCCAGCCCAGCAAGCTTAAAATTCCGAAAACGATAATATTTGCCGGTGAATAAAAGTAAGTTGCCAGTGTAATCATCAACCCACAGCCAACCAAAAGCAACCCATTCCGCAAAGGGTTCTTCGCACAAAGCGACATAGCGCCAGATATAAAAACAAATAGCCAAACGCCTGCTTGCTGGACTAAATAAACAGGTGTACTGTAAAACCAGGGAATTTCCATAGAATAAAAGTGTATCAAATCGTAAATGAAATGATACACTATTACACCGAAAATAGCTGCTCCCCGCAAAGTATCAATCAATCCGTAACGTAGTCTTTCCATACAATACCTCAAATATAACTAATTAAATTTGCTGCATGATCAAGAATTATATCGGGCTTAATATGTCCTTTTTCAACATCCTCAAGAGTAGCTTCACCAGTAAGAACAAGCACAGATAAGATCTCGTTGTTCAAGCCAAAAGCAATATCCGTACTAAGGCGGTCTCCGACCATAGCGATTTCCTTTTTCGCAAAGCCGGTCCTTTCCATCAGTAAGTCTATCATATAATGATAAGGTTTCCCCAGAACATCAAGAGGGCTTACACCGGTTGCTGTTTTAATCAGTTCAATCATAGCTCCGCAATCTGGTATAAATTCACCGTTTTCAATAGGACAGCGCACATCTGGATGAGTCGCAATATAGGGTACACCTTTATCTATCAGACGACAGGCTGTTGACAATTTGT
Organism: Acidaminococcaceae bacterium; assembly: GCA_050256135.1. Lineage (GTDB taxonomy): Bacteria > Bacillota > Negativicutes > Acidaminococcales > Acidaminococcaceae > RZYP01. The sequence goes on from JBFWIF010000014.1 coordinate 31,880, forward strand.
CGTAAGCCAGTGTCATATCAAACCCAAGAATGATAAACTCCGGCTCTGTTACTGCTGGGTCAACAAGTTCAAATCCAGCCTTAATAATAGTATTCTTTAATTCCGGAGTTCCCAAAACAAATAATTTTGCCTGCGGCTTAATCTTGCCTAAATAATATGTTAGCGCATCAGACGAAATGAGCACATCTTTTTGTGCTACTTCAATCCCCATGTTGGCCATCTTTTTAACATAGTGAGCATGATCTTTGGAAGAATTGTTAGTTACCAAATAAAAAGTCTTGCCTTTAGCTTTTAACCTAGCAAAAAAATCATCCATGCCAGGAATAAGGGTATTGCCCAAATTAATGGTGCCGTCCATATCAAACAAAAAACACTTTATATCTTTCAATCTCGCTTTATTCTGCATCAGCGCTTCTCCCCTGCAAATATATTCAACTCACATCTATTATACGGCATTGGTAATCTGCGGTAAAATTTTTTGCGTTGTTTTTTCGTCTTAAATAGTGTTAAGATAAGAACAACACATTTACTCAAGGAGGAGATTAAATGGGTACTACTACCCTGGGCCATATTGCAGCACTTTTTACCGTCATCGTCTGGGGGACTACCTTTATTTCGACAAAAATTCTCCTGCTCGACTTTACACCGCTTGAAATCCTTTTCTTTCGCTTTATTCTTGGCTTTTTAGTTTTATGTTTAGCTAAACCACAAAGATTAAAAACCAAAGGTATGGTCGAAGAAAAATATTTTATCGGTGCGGGACTCTGCGGCATTACTCTTTATTTTCTATTGGAAAACGTCGCTCTGCTTTATACCTATGCTTCCAGCGTTTGCCTCATTCTGGCTTTCGTTCCTTTCCTTACGGCCTTGGCGGCCAAATTCCTGCTGGGTGAGGATACTCTAACTTCCAACTTTTTTGTTGGTTTCGCCTGTGCTTTGATTGGCGTTATCCTGATTATTTTTAATGGCAGTGTAATTCTCAAGCTCAATCCTATTGGTGACCTTCTTGCTTTTCTCGCCGGCGTCGTGTGGGCACTGTATTCGATTTTAATACGCAAAATCAGCACCTTCCGCTACAACACCGTGCTTTGCACGCGTAATATTTTTGGGTATGGTTTGCTCTTAATGCTGCCTGCTCTGCTGTTCATGGATTTTCAATGGGGCTTTTACCGACTTGATGACCATGCCAATATGTTCAATCTTCTGTATCTTGGTATCGGTGCTTCGGCTATCTGTTTCGGAACCTGGAGCTGGGCCGTCAATATACTGGGTCCTGTCAAAACCAGCATGTATATATATATAAGCCCAATTGTTACCATTATAACATCAGCTTTAATCCTCGATGAAAAAATAACATGGATTGCTCTGGTTGGTACCGCTTTTATTCTTTTTGGCCTTGTTATCTCCGGGCGCAGAAACTGAATATACCTAAAAAATAAGAAATGAGATGATTTTATGGATAAAACATTCAAACTGCTTCTTCTGTTTTTCGCCATTTCTTTGGCTGTGTTTTTCCTCATCGGCTGTTCAAAGCAAGCTGCCAAAAATACCAATAATAAAACAAGCGGTTATCAAAAAATAACTGCCTCTGCTGTAAAAGAACGTTTGGATAGTGGCAACAAACTAATTATTGTTGACGTCCGCACCAAGGAAGAATATGCTGCAGGTCACATTAAAAATAGTCTTCTTATTCCCTACGACGAAATTGAAAGCAAGGCGGCCAGCCTTTTGCCAGACAAAAATGCTGCCATCATCGTTTACTGCCGCAGCGGCCGCCGCAGTGAAATTGCCGCCAAATCCCTATTGAAGCTTGGTTATACCAATGTTGCTGACATGGGTGCGATCAGCGATTGGAAATATGGTTTGGAAAAATAAGTTTTTCTGTTATAAAAGAGATAGTGAAGAGCATAAGCTCTTCACTATCTCTTTTATTTTCATTCAAACATTGTATCTCGCTTTGATCATTTCCACATGCTTTAATAAACCATTAAGCCTTATGTCACTATATTCCAGCACTTGCACTGCCTCTGGAATAACTTCTTTGGCTTTACAAAAATAGCCCTGCCAATCAATGCTGCCTTCGTCAATTGGCAAGTGCTGATCAGCCATACCATTGTTATCATGCAAATGCACAGCCTTTATCTGCGACTGTAAAACTTCCAGTACATTACCAATATTCCAACCATTGACATGAGCGTGTCCTATGTCTATCAATGCCCCTGTCTGTGGGAATTTAGCCAATAGTTCAAGATACTGTTCCCAATCATAAAGCAATGTGCCATTTGTACGCAAGCCAACATTCTCAACTAGCACCTTCACGTTATGCATTTTCGCCAAAGCCAAAATTTCCTTCAGTCTTTTCTCGACCAGCATCGTAACATCTTCTCTATCTCCAGCCCACTGCTCGTTCGTATGCAAAACCACAAAAGCGGCCTTTTGTCTTTGGGCGTATGCCAACGTTCTTCTATAAACCTCTAAATAGTTAAAATCTTTAGCATCTGCCAAATTCACAGCAACACATGGCGCATGAATGCTGAAAACAGCTTTTCTTTCTGCCAACACCTTCTCACAGCGTGAATCCCAATAATCATCGGTGCCGAATTCATAAAAAATTTCTATACCATATTCCGCTGGCAAATGCTCCAAAGCACTGTTTTTAAACCCTGCAAACGCTAGATCACTAATTGAAAACTTCATTTGTTTTTACTCCCTCCTTAGCTGGATAGCCAATATTTTCCCCGGTTTTATACTCAAAAACGCTTACATCATCCCAATTAAACGAAAAACCACTGGTATTGCTTTCTGTCCTGGTAAAATCTTTGGTACTGACAAAAACATTCTCTTCATTCTTCAAAGTCAACCGCACAGTACGTTGACTGCCAAGATTCTCTACATAAGAAACCGCAGCCGGCACCATTGGTTTTTCTTCGGCTAGATAACATTTTTCCGGTCTTATTCCTAATATTATTCTGCTCCTGCCGTTAATCACTTTGTCCCATCTGGCATCCAGCGGTACACATGCATCACCAATAAAGATCCAATGATCTCTGACATGTGCTGTCAGCAAGTTCATTGGCGGCGTACCAATAAAAGAGGCCACAAAAGTATTCGCTGGCCGGTGATAAATATTTTCTGGGGTGTCAATTTGCTGCAGCTCACCTTTGTTTAAAATGGCAATTCGCTGTGCAACAGTCATAGCTTCTACCTGGTCATGAGTGACATAGATCATCGTCGGCTTGTATATTTCATGCAGCTTAACTAATTCTGTTCTAGCCTGCTGCCGAAGCTGTGCATCAAGATTGGAGAGCGGTTCATCTAACAGGAAAAACGGTGATTGCTTCACAATTGCCCTGCACAAGGCCACTCTCTGCTTTTGGCCTCCGGATAATTCTTTTGGTTTACGATTTTCGTAACCTGT
>JBFWIF010000015.1:0-34870 GCA_050256135.1 Acidaminococcaceae bacterium
ATTGTGAGCACGGTGCAGCTTAGAAGTAAGTCCTGCCGCGAAAAGCGAGAGGGGTAGTAGTGGGGAGCTATAAAGCTTAGGAGCGAACCCTCCTGCAGGCGAGTGTGGGGGCGAAAACCAGGTCAGCTGAGTTGTTTTCTTTAATATACTGTATTTTTCATCAATACCTTTTGAATGCATGTATACATTCAAAAGGTATTGTTTTTTTTCTTAGATGTTTTATAATAATAGAAGTTTTAAGAATAAATATTAGTTTGGGGAGGTATTCTTGTGAAAAAGAAATTCCAGATTATTTGTATGTGTATCTTTGTCTTTGCCTTATTGGCTGCAGGCTGCGGTGGTAGCAAAGCAAAAAAAGAACTGATTGTCGGCACAGAACCGGCTTTTGCACCTTTTGAATTTCAAAAAGAGAATTCTAAAGATTTTGTAGGCTTTGATATTGATCTTATACAGGCCATTGCAAAACAAATGGGCTATGAAAAATGCACTATTCAAGGTATGGGGTTTGATGCTTTGATTCCGGCTCTTGACGCCAAAAACATTGATGTTGCTATAGCTGGCATGACTATTACCGATGAGCGTGCAAAAAAAGTTAATTTTTCTAAACCATACTATAAATCAGGTTTAGCTATAGTAGTTAACAAAGACAATAACTCTATCAATGATATTGCCGATTTGAAAGGCAAGAAAATTGCCGTACAAATTGGCACTACTGGTGCTATGGAAGCTGAAAAAATTGCAGGGGCAAAGATTACATCTTTCAATACAAACGGTGAAGCCTGTCTTGAGTTAAAAAATAAAGCTGTTGATGCTGTTATCGGTGATTTGCCTGTTGAGGCATATTTCCTGCAGCAGGGCGGCAAGGACTTTGCGAAGATTGTTGGTAAAACACTTACTTCTGAGGATTATGGTATTGCCGTAGCTAAAAGTAATACTGCATTGGCAAAGGATGTCGACAAGGCTCTTGACACTTTGAAACAAAATGGCGAATATGATAAATTATACAAAAAATGGTTCGGAGAACTGCCTAAAAAATAAGACATTTCCATTGATAAAAACCAAAGAGTGCTAAAATTATTGCATATCCCTGTCTTTTGGTTGTATAATTAGCGAAGATAAAAACGCTAGGGGGCAGGTAAATGAAAAAAAGTTTTTTTGCAGCAATTACTCTTATTTTTGCTCTAGGTTTGTTGATGGCAGGCTGCGGTGGTGAGAAAAAGGCTGAGCAAAAGGTTTTGCGCGTTGGCACTGAACCTACTTTTGCTCCTTTTGAATTCCAAAAAGAAGGCAGTAAAGATTATGCTGGTTTCGATATGGACCTAGCGCGTGCAATTGGTAAACAACTTGGAATGAAAGTCGAAATCGTAAGCATGGGTTTTGATGGTTTGATTCCTGCACTTAACGCTGGCAATATTGATGCGGTTGTAGCGGGTATGACTGTTACGCCTGAACGTGCTAAGAGTGTTAAATTCAGTGAGCCTTATTACAAATCAGGTTTATCTGTTATGGTGAGGAAAAATGAAAATGCTATTACTGGCATTGATAGCCTGAAAGGTAAAAGGATAGCTGTACAAATCGGTACTACCGGGGCTATGGAAGCTCACAAGATTGCTGATGTAAAAGTAGTAGAATTTAATACAAATACAGAAGCTGCTTTGGAACTGAAAAATGGCGGTGTTGACGCAGTTGTTAATGATCTCCCTGTAGTTGCATACTTCCTGCAACAAGGTGGCGGTAAAGATTTTGCTAAAATGGTCGGCAAGGTTGTAACCGCTGAGGAATATGCGATAGCTGTTAAAAAGGGTAATGATAAGCTGGCTGGCGACATTAATAAAGCCTTGGCCGAATTAAAAAAGAACGGCGAATACGACAAAATTTATAAAACTTGGTTTGGTGAACAAGTAAAATAATCAAGTTATTTTCAAAAACGGAGTACATCGCAGCGTTTTGCCAGGATGTGCTCCGATTTTCTTTGCTGAACTATGTGTTTTTGAACTGATATTTTTTTGAAAGTTGGTGTTTGCGTGGATTTGAATTTTGAAATCATACAAAATGCAATTCCTCTTCTTTTGCAAGGAGCCGGGATTACCGTACAAATTACGGCTTTGAGTGTTGGACTTGGTCTACTTATAGGCATGATTGTCGGTGTGGCCAGACTGTCTTCAAATAAAATTGTAAAATATCTTGCTAACATATACGTGGACTTTATTCGTGGCACACCTCTGTTGGTACAGATTTTTCTTGTTTATTTTGCATTGCCGATTTTGACGGGCTCACGCATTGATCCGTTCATTGCGGCGATTGCTGCTTGTTCAATTAACAGCGGCGCTTATATTGCGGAGATATTTCGCGGTGGTATCCAATCAATTGATATTGGACAGACCGAAGCAGGACGTTCCCTTGGTTTAAGCTGGTACCAGACGATGCGGTATGTAATTATGCCACAGGCGTTTAAAAGAATAATTCCGCCGCTTGGTAATGAATTTATTGCCATGCTCAAGGACTCTTCACTGGTTTCCGTCATAGGGTTTGAGGAATTGACCAGAAGAGGACAACTGATTATTGCACGTACTTATGCATCTTTTGAAATCTGGCTTGCAGTAGCCTTTATTTATTTGATAATGACATTTACAATTTCACGCTTCGTGGCATACTTGGAGCGGAGGTACCAGACGAAATGATTAAAATTAGTAATTTATACAAAAGTTTTGGCACTTTGGAAGTTTTGCAGGGAATTAATCTGGAAATTGCGGAAAAGGAAGTAGTTGTAATAATAGGACCTTCTGGTTCTGGCAAGAGTACGCTTTTACGTTGCATCAATTATTTGGAGGAACCAACTTCAGGAACCATTACTGTTGATGGCATTGAACTGAGCGGTGAAGCCAATATTAATGCAATACGGCGAGAGGTCGGTATGGTTTTTCAACGCTTTAATTTATTTCCGCATATGACTGTGATGGAGAACCTCTTGCTGGCACCAATGAAAGTACGTAAGATGACGAAAGCAGAAGCGGAAAAAAACGCTCTAACACTTTTAACAAAGGTAGGACTGGAAAGCAAAGCAAATGCTTACCCGGAACAACTCTCCGGCGGCCAGCAGCAAAGAGTGGCTATTGCCCGCGCTTTAGCAATGAAACCTAAGGCATTACTATTTGACGAACCGACTTCTGCACTTGATCCGGAAATGATCAAGGAAGTTCTAGATGTTATGAAAGACCTTGCGCAGGAAGGAATGACCATGGTTGTTGTAACTCATGAGATGGGTTTCGCGCGTGAAGTTGGCGATAGAGTTATCTTTGTCGATGGCGGTAAAATAGTTGAGCAAGGGTCACCAGAGGCCATTTTTTCAGAGGCTAAAGAAGAAAGAACTAAGAGTTTCTTATCAAAAATTCTCTAATTTTTACATTGTTTCAATTGTTTCATATTTAAACCTCTTAAAGCCTGAATTTCCAGCAAATATGCGTTTTCCTTTATGGTGAGAAGGAATAAGCGGACTGATGGCGAACTTATAAAACAAGAAATAAACAAAGTGATTTTGCTTTGTTTTATTTAAGGAGGTTTTGACTATGACAGTAAATGTACGTGGCAAAAACATCGATGTAACGCCTGCTTTAAAAGATTATATTGAGAAAAAAGTTTTAAAAGTTACAAAACAATTTAAAAATATTGGCGACATTTCTGTACTGATGCGGGTAGAGAAAGGTGATAGTGTAAAGGGCGAACGCGTTGGCGATTGTGTAGTTGAGATTTCTTTCCCGGCAGGGGGCGTAAATTTCAGAGCGCAGGAAATAACAAAGGATATGTATTCTTCGGTTGATCTGGTAATTGAGAAAATTGAACGCCAGATTCACAAATATAAAACAAAATTAATGAGGGGCAGATACAATAATTTCCGTGAGGAAGCACCAGTAATATCATCTGTACCAGCTGAGGAACCAGAGTTTAAAGTTGTCAGAAACAAACGCTTTATCATGCGCCCGATGGGAGTAGAAGAAGCAATTATGCAGATGAACCTTTTGAACCATGATTTCTTCGTTTTTTTTGATGAAGAACTTGAGGCTGTAAATGTGGTATATCGTCGTAAAGACGGGGATTATGGCCTACTGTCTCCTGAATTGAAATAAGTTCATGAAAATGTTACAAAAACCCGGGATGTGAATCCCGGGTTTTTTGACTTTTACTGCCTGTTCTGCTAAAATTTACTATTGAGCGTAGGCGGATTTAGTGTGAAAAATGAGGAGTGATTGTGTTGCTCGAAAGTTTAATGAAAAAGATTTTCGGTGATCCTAATGAAAAGGAATTAAAGACAGTTCAAGTATATGTTGATGCAGTAAATGCTTTAGAAAAAGATATAGAAAAAATGAGCGATGCCAGTTTGGCAGATAAAACGTCTGAATTTAAAGACAGAATCGCTAAAGGTGAAACTTTAGACAGTATACTTCCAGAGGCTTTTGCAGTTGTTCGTGAAGCTTCTAAACGTGTTCTTGGTTTACGTCATTTTGATGTGCAGTTAACAGGTGGTTGTGTATTGCACAGGGGCAAAATTGCTGAGATGCGTACTGGTGAAGGTAAAACATTGGTAGCAACGTTGCCGGCTTATTTGAATGCTTTAACAGGTAAAGGCGTTCATGTTGTTACTGTTAATGAATATTTGGCTCGCCGTGACAGTCAGGAAATGGGCAGAGTTTATAACTTTTTGGGCCTTTCTGTTGGCCTCATCATTCACGGCCTTGATTTCCCGGAAAGAAAAGCTGCCTATGCTGCTGATATAACTTATGGTACTAATAATGAATTTGGTTTTGATTATCTGCGTGACAATATGGTAGTAGGACTTGACCAAATGGTGCAAAGACCTTTGAATTATGCTATTGTCGATGAAGTCGACAGTATTCTTGTTGATGAGGCTCGTACGCCACTGATTATTTCTGGCCCTGGTGAAAAATCTACAGATCTTTACAAAGTTTTGGCACGTGTTGTTGCTCAATTAGTTGAGGGAGAAGACTATACTGTTGACGAAAAACTGAAAACAGCTGCTCCTACGGAAGTAGGTATTGCCAAAGCAGAAAAAATGCTTGGTGTCTCTAATATGTACGCTGGTGAAGCCAGCATCGATTTCTCTCATCAACTAATGCAGGCATTAAAGGCCAAAGCAATTATGCACCGTGACAGAGATTACGTCGTAAAAGATGGTGAAGTTATAATTGTTGATGAATTTACGGGTCGTCTGATGTTCGGCCGTCGTTTTTCAGAAGGTCTGCATCAGGCAATTGAGGCTAAGGAAGGCGTAAAAGTTGAGCGTGAAAGCCAGACGCTTGCTACCATAACCTTCCAGAACTACTTCCGTATGTATAATAAACTTTCTGGTATGACCGGTACGGCTAAAACAGAAGAGCAAGAATTCCAAAAGATTTATGGTCTCGACGTAATAGTTATTCCTACCAACAAGCCAAATCAACGTATTGACTATCCTGATGTAATTTATAAAACAAAGCGTGCAAAATATAAAGCTGCTGCTAACGAAATAGAAGAGTGCCATAAAACAGGCAGACCTGTGCTTGTTGGCACGACTTCTATAGTTCAATCAGAAGAGTTGTCTGATATTTTGAAAAAGCGTGGAATTCCTCATAATGTTTTAAATGCCAAATTTCATGAAAAAGAAGCAGAAATTATAGCTGATGCCGGACAATTTGGCGCAGTAACGATTGCTACCAACATGGCAGGCCGTGGCACGGATATTGTGCTCGGTGAAAATGTTCCGTCTTTAGGTGGTCTCCACATTATCGGCACAGAACGCCATGAAAGCAGGCGTATTGACAACCAATTACGTGGGCGTTGCGCTCGTCAGGGTGATCCTGGTTCCACACGTTTTTATCTTTCACTGGAAGATGATCTCATGCGTTTGTTTGGCTCTGACAATATTTCCAGCATCATGGATAAACTGGGAATGGAAGAAGATGAACCAATTGAACATAGTTTGGTAACGAAATCTATTGAATCAGCGCAGAAAAAAGTTGAATCACGTAACTTTGATATGCGTAAGCATGTTTTGGAATATGATGATGTTATGAACCAACAGCGCGAAGTAATTTATTCTCAACGCAAAAAGATTCTTGTAGAAGATAATTTACGTGATAATATTATGGACATGGTAACGCGTGTTGTTGACAGAACTATGGTGATGTATGCTCCGCCCGATGTTTATTCCGAAGATTGGGATTTACCGGCTTTGATTGCCTATGCTGAGGAGTTTTACGCACCACCAAATACTTTAACGGTTGAGTATCTACAAACGCTTAGCCGTGAAGAATTAAATGAGTATTTGCAAAAACTTGCTGTAGATTATTATGAACAAAGAGAAGAATCCATTACTCCGCCAATTATGAGGGAATTGGAAAACCTCGTAATGCTAAAAATAGTTGATAGTCATTGGATGCAACACCTTGACGCTATGGATATGCTGCGTGAAGGCGTAGGGTTGCGTGCTTATGGTCAGAGAGACCCTTTGGTTGAATATAAGCTTGAGGCTTATGATATGTTCCAGGCAATGATTGATGCTATTCAGGATGATGTCGTACGTTACATGTATAGGGTCAATGTCGTTACTCAGCCTAAGGTTGAAGACCGCCTGCAGAATGCCACTGTTAATAATCCCAGCGGCGATAGTGAGGCAGATGTAAAAAAACCTATTGTTAAGGGAGAGACTATTGGTCGTAATGACCCATGTCCCTGCGGTAGCGGCAAAAAATATAAAAATTGTTGCGGAAGTGAAAAATAGCAAGCTGAGCGAAGTCGGAACTAATTAAGGTTTCGGCTTCGCTTGGGTTATTTTTTGGAAATAAATTGTGGAAGGAAGTGAAACGTTTGCTTATAGAAGAATATAGACCTGAAATAAATAACTTAAAGCAGAAGTTAGACGAAATGAGGGGATCTCTTTGACGTCGTTCGCAAAGAGGACCGTATTGCGGAATTAGAGCATAAAATGGGTGAACCTAGTTTTTGGGATAACCCTGATGAAGCGCAGAAAGTAGCGCAAGTTGTTACACAACTCAAAGACGAAGTAGGTATTTTCAGGTCCTTGGAAAGAAGGGCCGAAGACCTCGAAGTTATGTGGGAACTCGCGATGGAAGAAGAAGACGCTGATATTGTCGGCGAAATTGAACAGTCCCTTGCATCAGTACGCGTTGATATCGAGCACCTTGAACTAGGCATGCTTTTATCAGGAGAATATGATGCAAACAATGCTATTCTGACTTTGCATGCAGGTGCAGGTGGCACAGAGGCTCAGGATTGGACATCTATGTTGCTCAGAATGTTTGGGCGTTTTGCAGAGCGTTCTGGCTACAGTGTTGATGTTCTTGATTACCAACCAGGTGATGAGGCTGGTGTCAAAAGTGTTACTTTGAGTATTAATGGCCATAATGCTTATGGTTATATGAAATCGGAGAAAGGCGTACATCGTTTGGTTCGTATTTCACCATTTGATTCTAATGCTCGCAGACACACTTCTTTTGCCGCAGTTGATGTTATGCCAGAAATTGATGATACAGTGGAAATTAATATCAATCCTGCTGATCTAAAAGTTGATACTTATCGTGCAAGCGGTGCGGGCGGTCAGCACATTAATAAAACGGATTCCGCTGTACGTATGACGCATATTCCTACAGGAATTATCGTTCAATGTCAGAATCAGCGTTCGCAAATACAGAACAGAGAGCGTTGTATGCAGCTGTTGCGCGCTAAATTATTTGAATATGAAAAACAAAAACAAGCTGAACTGAAATCTGATATTGCTGGTGATTACCAAGCCATAGAATGGGGAAGTCAGATAAGGTCATACGTTTTTCACCCATACAATATGGTAAAAGACCATCGTACAGGAGCAGAAACAAGCAATGTGCAGGCTGTCATGGATGGTGATCTGGAACTTTTTGTCGAAGCATACTTACGTAGTTTGCAGAAGATAAAATAATTATGTAGAAGAATTGGAATAGGTGGAGATTTTGTTGAGGAAAACCTGTTATAATCCGGTTTTAGTTATTGTAATAGCGATTGCGCTGATTTTTTCAGTTTTTTTGAATTTTCAGCGTCATTATGTAGAACAGGCTAACAGAACTGTGGAAATGGCAATGGAATATGAAAGTATTGCCAGAATGGCACACGGTGAAGGCATACCTGAAGAAAAAGCACTGAAGATGTTTAAAGATCGCGGCGTTACAAGCCTGGTTCTTTTTGACACCACCTTGCAAAAACTTGGTGATAAAGGCAAAGTAACGGTAATTACGGGGTCAGAGCTTTTGCATGCCTATAATACAAATCAGATACAGAGTGGCATCTGGCACGATTTAATTATTAAAGGGCGAATTTTGACGAATGCTGCCTATATTACAGAAGGTACATCTCAACTTGCCATGCAGGATGTAGAAGAAGATCTTACCCAACGTTTTGGTAAAGACCTTGTTCGTGTTATCTCTGAGTCGCCAAAGGTCATAGAGGTAAAAGGCGATACCAAACTAGTCCAAGGTGAAGTGTATGGCGAACAAAAAGGTATTCTGCAAATGGATCTTGGCTTGTCTTCTGAGGAACTGCAACTTGCCAAAAGGCTTGGTTTTATGGTTATTGCCAGACCTGTAAATTATGGTCATGGTTATAATATGGCGGCAGCTTCTGAACGTGAGCAAATTGATGGCTTCTTCAATCGACTGGATAAATCTGGGGCTAAAGTGTCGGCTTTTGCCGGCAGTGGCAAGACAATACTTGGTTATAAACAAAATCTTGACTATGTAGCAGAAAATCTTCTTAAACGTGATATTACGCTTGCGATGGTAGAAAATGTCGTTCAACTGCAATTTGTACCATTGGAAGGTCTTGTACATATGGCTGAATTAATGGATTACAAAGGTGCACGTACTTATGTTATTGATAAAGCAGAGCAGAAGAAACTGAAAGTAAATGAAGCAATGTTTCGTTGGGCATTGACTGATGAAGAACGTAACATAAGAATAAATTATGTTAAGACATTTTTAGAACCTCAAGATGGAAAAACTTTACTTCAGACCAATCTGGATTATGTTGCGGATATTACGAAAAGTGTTAAAGCGAGGGATTTCAGTATTGGGAGAGCAGATACGTTCTCAGAATATATGCCTAATCGTTTGCTTTTTATTCCAATTATTTTTGGAATTTTATCGGCGGGTATGCTTTATTTATCACAGGTTATGGAAATTAAGAAGAAAAATCAATATTTGTTGCTATTAGCTGCTGGTATACTTTTCAGCGCAATAATTCTACTAACTAAAGGACTATTGGCGAGACAAACGCTCGCTCTATGTGCTGCTACCATAATTCCAGTGCTTTCTTTGAACTTTATTCTTAATATTTGGGATAATTACCGTGGTAGTGGTAAGTCAGTGACAGCTGTTCTCTTTGCTGCGACATGGCAACTAGCCATGGCTGTAGCGATTTCGCTGATTGGGGCTTCATTTGTTGGAGCAATTCTAGGCGATATTCGGTTTCTGATGGAGATTGATATTTATAAAGGTGTTAAACTGACCTTTATTTTGCCGATATTATTAATGTTTTTTCTATGTGTCAGGAGATACTCCTTGTTTGAAGGTGATGATGACAGTAAAAATGTAATTGCCAGAATTGAGAATGTACTTTCTCGCCCTATCACACTGAAATTTATTTTTGCCATGATGGTGTTTGCTTTTGTTGCTTGGGTGTTTATTGGTCGTTCTGGACATACGGCTGGGGTGCCGGTACCAGATATTGAAATAAAATTGAGACTTTTTCTCGAAGAAATGATGAAGGCCCGCCCGCGTGAAAAGGAATTTATGGTTGGACACCCGGCATTTTATCTTGCAGCTTTTGCGGTATATAATAAATTCCCGCGTCTTCTCAGTGTTGCTTTTATCTTGGCTGCAACTATCGGACAGGGCTCATTGGTACAAACTTTTGCTCATATGAGGACGCCTATAATTATGTCTTATATCAGAGCAATTGACGGATATTTGCTTGGCGCAGCAATAGGTATTTGTGTGCTTATCGCATTTGCCATATTCTACCCGTATTTACAGGCTTTACGAAGGAGATATTTGACGCATGATTAAAATTTTGATTTCCGGTTATTATGGTTTTTCGAATGCCGGTGATGAAGCAATGTTGTCAGCCATTGTTGAAGCTTTGCGCGCTAAACGGCAAGATATCGAAATTACTGTTATGTCTGGCAAACCGGAAATCACGGCAGAAAAACACGGAGTAAATTCTATTCATAGGTTTAATCCTTACCAAATATTTAAGACAATGTTGAGTGCTGATTTGCTTTTGTCAGGCGGAGGCAGTCTCTTGCAGGATGTTACAAGCAAACGCAGTATTCTTTACTATTTAAGTATTTTACTATTAGCAAAGTTGCTAGGTAAAAAAGTCATGCTTTATGCTCAGGGGATAGGACCAATAAAATCTTCCGTCGCTCGTAGTTTGACAAAATATGTTTGTAGAAAAGTTGACCTTATAACGGTGAGAGATGACGGCTCCTATGAAGAATTGCTGGAAATGGGCTTGCCATCTGAAAGAATTCTGGTTACTGCAGATGCGGTATTTTCATTATTTGCTGATAATAAAAATATCGGCAGACAAATTCTCCGGAAAAATGGCTTGAAAGAAGAAAAGCCGATTATTGGTATTGCCATTCGATATTGGACTGGAGAACAAAGGTTCATGCAAGTGTTTGCGGATGCAGCCTTGAAGTTGCGTAAGCAGTATAATGCATATATTGTTTTTGTTCCGTTGCAGTTTCCTTCTGACACGAAAATTGCCCAGGATGTTGCTCTTCTTATGGAAGACAAAACTGATACTATAATTCTTAAAGAAGGTTACACTACTGAAGAATATGTTTCTCTTATTAGTAATCTCGATTTGCTGATCGGTATGCGTTTGCATGCTCTTGTATTTTCTGCGCTGGCAGGAATACCGTTCTTGGCTGTTTCTTATGACCCAAAAGTCGACCGTTTTGTACAAGGAATGGAAGGTACTGTTGCAGGCAGTATAGATAAGATAACAAGTGAAGATATACTGCGTGAAAGTGCAAAGCTTTGGCAGTGTGTCCCATATAAGCAGAACGCCAAAATAAAAGTACTGCGCGAAGAAGCACAACGAAATGCTGCCCGCGCCGTTGGGTTATTAACAAAATGATAAAATGAAGGAGGTCTTGCCATGCTATTAATGAGTGGTATTAGTAAAACATATCGTAATGGTTCAGTTGCTTTAAGAAATATCGACCTGCATATAAAACCAGGCGAGTTTGTTTTTATAGTGGGGCCTAGCGGCGCTGGTAAGTCCACATTTATCAAAATGTTATTCAAAGAAGTGCTTCCTACTACTGGCAAAATTTATGTTGACGGCGTCGATGTACTGGCTCTAAATGACAAGGAAGTTCCTTTTTTGCGGAGACAGTTAGGTATTATATTCCAAGATTACCGCCTTTTACCTGACCGTACTGTTTATGATAACGTTGCTTTTGCTATGCAGGTTATTGAAGCACCGCCGGTGAAGACCAGGCGCCGTGTCATGACGGTTTTGGAACTCGTTGGACTAAAAAACAGAGCAACGGCGTATCCAGCAGAGCTGTCTGGCGGTGAACAACAGCGAATTGCCATTGCCCGGGCAATTGTCAATGATCCAATTATGGTAATTGCAGATGAACCTACAGGTAATTTAGATCCTGAAACAAGTAAAGATATCATGCGCATCTTTACTGATATTAATGAGAGTGGAACAACAATTGTCATGGCTACTCATGACAAGGAAATTGTTGATGCCATGGGTAAACGCGTAATTGCAATAGAAGACGGCGTAATAGTCAGAGATGATGCCAAGGGAGTTTACGGATATGAGTCTGAGCACTAAAGAGTATTTTGTGAAGGAAACTTTCAAGTCGATAAAACGTAATCAGCTGATGAGCCTTGCCTCAGTTTCAACAGTAGCGCTGTCCTTGCTTGTTCTCGGCATTTTCATGGTTATGGTTTTTAACACTAATCATGTCGCCAAATTTTTAGAGACGCAGGTTCAGATTTCTGTTTATATGGCTGATTCAGCTAAGAATGAAACTCTTAAGGCTACAGAAAAAACACTGAAAGAGATGCCAGGAGTTACAAGCGTGAAGGCTATAACAAAAGATGAAGCGTTGGAAAGATTTAAGGATAGATTAGGTAATCAAGCCAATTTGCTTGATTTTATGGGTGATGAAAATCCTTTTCCGTACTCTTTTGAAGTACATGTTGATAAACCTGAGCGTATCAGCGAATTGGCACCTAAAATAAACGATCTTGCTGGTGTTGAGACTGCCAAATTTGGCCAAGAAGTTGTTGAGAATATTTTTAAACTGACTAAAATCATGCGGCTTGGCGGTGTATTGCTTATCTTTTTGTTAGCTATGGCTACGCTCTTTATTATTGTCAATACGATACGCATCACAGTCTTTGCACGCAGAAGAGAAGTAACGATAATGAAATATGTCGGAGCGACTGACTGGTTTATTCGTTGGCCATTTCTGCTGGAAGGCATGTTCCTTGGTTTTTCAGGGGCTTTAGTTGCTACAATTATTATTAATCAGGTATATGGTGCTATCTTAAACAGTGTACATGCAACGCTTGCGTTTTTCCCATTGCTTCCTACTTGGCCGTTGTTGTTGTACATAGATATTACACTGATAGTTATAGGTACGGCTATCGGAGCAGCAGGCAGCAGTATATCTCTGCGGAAATTCTTAAAGGTTTAATATCGGAGGCATTTATGTTGAAGAAAAGGGTAATAGCTGGGTTTATGGCTGCAACATTTTTTTTAAATTTTGTTGCGCCTGTTGGTGCAGCATCAATAGAAGATAAACAAGCTGAATTGGAAAGTATTCAACAGCAGCTTTATAACAAAGATATTGAACGTGAAAATGCCAAGCAGGTAGTTGCTTCAGCAACTGATAAGCTTCTTGAAGCTCAGTCCCAGCTTAGTGATGCACAACATGAACTTGCAACTGTTGAAGAAGAACGCGAAGACTTGGAAAATCAAATTTCAAACAATACAGTTGCTTTAGACAGAAAAAAAGAACAGGTAAATAAACGTGTTGCTGTTTATCGTGGACGTTTGAAGGATATTTATATTAACGGACAGATTAGCTATCTTGATGTTCTTTTAGGCGCAAAAGATTTTTCGGATTTTTCTTCACGTATGTATTTGTTGAAAAAAATCATAGCCAATGATGTTAACTTGCTTGCAGATTTAAAAAAGAAAAAAGCAGAGTTGGAAGCAGCGCAGGAAGTATTGGCTGCTAATATGGACAAGGTTAAGGTCGTACACAGCGAAGTATCCTCAAAACAACAGTTAGTTGCACAAAAAACGATGGAGAGGGAAGCTGCCTATAACGATGCGGTAGCTGAGCAAACAAGACTTGATGAAGAATATAATGAGTTAATGGCTACTTCCCAGCGCATTGCTGACATGATTCGCAACATGGAAAGTGGAGGTACTATTTCGTCTGCTGATAGAGGATCTGGTGCCTTTATTTGGCCGATACGAGGTGAAATAACATCACCTTTTGGCTGGCGTACACATCCAATTTTCGGCACACAGAAATTCCACTCTGGCATTGATATTGCAGCTGACTATGATGATCCGGTAGTTGCTGCTAATTCGGGTACTGTAATATATGCCGATTGGATGGGCGGTTATGGCAATGCGGTCATGATCGACCATGGTGGCGGTTTGGTTACTTTGTATGGACACAACAATAGTCTCGCTGTCTATAATGGCCAGCAGGTGGCAAAAGGCCAGACGATTGCTTATGCAGGCAGCACGGGTTATTCTACAGGACCGCACTGTCATTTTGAAGTCCGTATTCACGGTGAAGTAACTGATCCAATGGATTATTTACCATAAAATTGGGGGAGCTTGAGCATGTTAAAGAAGAGATTTAGCATAGTTGCAGTTATAATCGCGTGTATTTGCTCCTGCATCCTTGTAGTTGGCGGTTTGCTTTACACATTGCATTCTGTCACTGGCAGCCTGTCAGGGACCTTTAAATTTCTTAGAGCGCTTTCTATAGTACATACCAGTTTTATAGATACTGTTGATTATAATAAGCTGTATGAAGGAGCTATTAAAGGTATGGTGAATGCGTTGGGTGATCCGTATTCAGTATATCTTGATGAGGAAAAATATAAGTCATTAATCATGAACACGGAAGGGCATTTTGGAGGCATCGGTGTTGTCATAGGCATGAAGGATAATAATTTTGTTGTGATTGCGCCGCTCAAAGGAACGCCAGGAGACAGAGCCGGTATAAAAAGTGGCGATAAAATAACTGCCATTGATGGTAAAAAGACAGCTGGCCAGACATTGGAGGAAGTAGTAGCACAAATACGCGGTAAAGAAGGAACCAGTGTCGAAATAGAACTAAAGACTGTAACCGATGAAGTAAAGACAGTGCGTGTGATAAGATCAGATATTAAGTTGGAAACTGTTGTCGGCGAAATGAAGAATAATAGAATCGGCTATATACGAATAGGTATGTTTAATGAAAATACGGGATTAGATTTTATCAAAAAGTTTCATGAATTGGAAAGTCAGGGCATGGAAGGATTAGTGCTTGATTTACGAGATAATCCAGGGGGACTTTTGAGCGAAAGTGTCAAGGTGGCAGAACTGATAGTGCCGAAAGGACCGATTGTTTCGGTGACTGAGAGAAGTGGTAAAAGCATTACGGAATATTCCAACCTTGAAAAGACGAAATATCCTGTGGCTGTTATTGTCAACCAAGGAACGGCAAGTGCTGCGGAAATTGTGGCAGGTGCTTTGCAGGATACAAAGGCAGGAAAACTTTTTGGGACTAAGACTTTTGGCAAAGGATCAGTACAGTCAGTAAACAATCTTGATGAAAATTCCGGTTTAAAACTCACTATAGCTCGTTATTATACACCTAGCGGACGTTCTATCAATGGCACTGGTATAGAACCAGACGTAGCTATTGAGTCTGATGAAACTGGGGAAAATCAGTTAGCTGCCGCAATTAGTTATTTGGAAAAAGAATTAGTAAAAAAATAAGTTAAAGGGCGTTCGTATCTAATTACGGACGCCCTTTAACTATCCAATTCTATGAAATCAAAAGAAAAAATGCTATAATTAATCTCAATTGAGAAATCTTATTATTACGGAGTATAAAATGAAATTTAACATTAAAGCACCTTTTGAACCAGCAGGTGACCAGCCGGCAGCCATTAAAAAACTAGCAAATGGCATTGAAAATGGTGTAAGAACGCAAGTTCTTATTGGAGCAACTGGTACAGGTAAAACATATACCATCGCACAGGTCATAAATAAAGTGCAAAAACCAACATTGGTTATTGCGCACAACAAAACATTAGCTGCTCAATTAGCTAGCGAACTAAAGGCTTTCTTCCCGGAGAACGCGGTAGAATATTTTGTTTCTTACTACGATTATTATCAACCGGAGGCTTATATTCCCCAGACAGACACATATATAGAGAAGGATGCGTCCATCAACGACGAAATTGATAAACTTCGCCACTCAGCAACCAGCGCGCTTTTTGAAAGAAAGGACGTGATTATTGTTGCTAGTGTTTCCTGTATTTATGGTTTAGGTGCACCGCAGGATTATTATGATATGGTGCTTTCTTTGCGTGTTGGACAACAAATAGATCGTCAGGTTATTTTGAAGAAACTTGTCGAGATACAATACAACCGCAATGATATTGCATTTCAACGCGGCACTTTCCGCGTAAGAGGCGATGTCATCGAGGTCATACCGGCCGGGTACAATGAAAAAGCAATTCGTATCGAAATGTTCGATGATGAAGTTGAAAACTTGCTGGAAGTGGACTTAATTACAGGTGAGGTTTTAGCAAGGCGAACCCACGTTGCCATCTTCCCGGCTTCCCATTATGTTACTTCCAGAGATAATCTTGTGAGGGCAATGGAAGACATTAAGCAGGAACTGGCAGCAAGGCTAGAGGAATTAAAAGCACAGAACAAGCTCCTGGAAGCGCAGCGTTTGGAACAGCGAACGAATTATGACCTGGAAATGATGAATGAAATGGGTTATTGTTCAGGTATAGAAAATTACTCGCGCCATCTAGCCAATCGCAAGGCAGGAGAACCACCTTTTACACTGGTAAGTTATTTCCCGGAAGATTTCCTTTTAGTAATTGATGAGTCGCACGTTACTTTACCGCAGATCAGGGCGATGTATGCAGGGGATCGTTCTCGTAAATCTATGCTGGTCGAGCATGGTTTCCGGCTGCCTTCTGCTTTCGATAACAGGCCTCTGACCTTTGATGAATTCCAGGAACAGAGGAAACAGGCAATTTATGTTTCGGCTACGCCGGGTAAATATGAGCTTGAAGAAGCAAACAATGTTGTGGAACAGATTATCAGACCTACAGGTCTGCTCGATCCTATGGTTGAAATCCGGCCAATTAAAGGACAGATTGACGATTTGCTGGGAGAAATCCACAAAGTTACTGCTGCCGGCGAAAGAATATTAGTTACTACGCTGACTAAGCGGATGTCCGAAGATCTGACCGAATACCTGAAGAAGGCAGGTGTCAGAGTCCGTTACCTGCATTCAGAAATAGCTACAATCGAACGCGCTGAGATAATACATGCTTTAAGAGCCGGTGAATTTGATGTTTTGGTCGGCATTAACCTTCTGCGTGAGGGACTTGATTTACCGGAAGTTTCTTTAATCGCAATTTTGGATGCAGATAAGGAAGGTTTCTTGCGTTCAGATACGGCAATGATCCAGACAATCGGACGTGCAGCGAGGAATGTCAATGGACGTGTTATCATGTATGCTGACAGGATGACAGATTCGATGCAAAGAGCTATTGATGAGACCAACAGACGTCGTGCCAAACAGGAGGCTCACAACTTAAAATATGGTATTGTACCACAGACTATCAAAAAACAAGTACGTGAATTGATCAAGCTGACGAAAGTCAGTGAAGAAAATACCAGTATTAATTATTCTGCCAAGGAGATCAGAAAACAGTCAGAGAAGGAACTTAGTAAAATGGCCAGAGAGTTGGAAAAAAATATGGCTGCCGCGGCTAAAGAATTGGATTTTGAAAGAGCCGCAGAATACAGGGACCGCCTGATAATTGTCAAAGGAGAGCTTGGACAGAAGTTATTGCCTAAAAGCAACAGGAGAAAATAGATGAAAGAGAAAATAATTGTCAAAGGTGCACGCCAACATAATTTAAAAAATATTACAGTAGAAATTCCACGTGACGAGTTAGTCGTAATTACAGGACTTTCTGGTTCCGGTAAATCATCTCTGGCTTTTGATACGATTTATGCTGAAGGGCAACGTCGCTACGTAGAATCACTGTCTGCTTATGCCAGACAGTTCCTGGGACAGATGGATAAGCCGGATGTTGATTATATAGAGGGGTTATCTCCAGCAATTTCCATTGACCAGAAAACGACCAGCCATAATCCACGTTCTACTGTCGGTACGGTTACCGAAATTTATGATTACCTGCGCTTGCTTTTTGCACGTGCAGGCGTACCTCATTGTCCAAAATGCGGCAAAGTGATTGAAAGGCAAACTGTCCAGCAAATCGTTGATAAAGTGTTGGCATTGGAGGAGGGAACAAAATTCA
This sequence comes from Acidaminococcaceae bacterium, assembly GCA_050256135.1. GTDB lineage: Bacteria > Bacillota > Negativicutes > Acidaminococcales > Acidaminococcaceae > RZYP01. Next base: position 17,670 of record JBFWIF010000015.1, read on the forward strand.
TGGTTCTTGCCCCCTTGGTCAGAGGACGCAAGGGCGAGCACCAGAAAATGCTGGAAAATATGAGAAAAGCCGGCTATGTTCGCGTGCGCGTAGATGGTGAAGTAAGGACTCTTGATGAAGAAATTGTGCTCGATAAAAAGAAAAAACATGATATCGCCGTTGTAATTGACCGCTTAGCGGTCAGAAAAACTATCACCCAAAGATTGGCAGACTCTATAGAAACAGCTTTAGGGTTAGCTGAAGGACTCGTAGAAATCGAGATTATCGGCGGCAGTACTTTCATGTTCAGCGAGCATTTTGCCTGCAGTGATTGTGATATTAATTTACCGGAAATTGAACCTAGGTTGTTTTCTTTTAACAATCCTTACGGTGCTTGCCCGGTTTGCACCGGCTTGGGCATGAAGCTGGAAATTGATTTGCGGCTTGTTATTCCTGATGGCAGCAAAAGTTTTTCCCAAGGTGTAATAGCAGCAGTCAGCAGTAACGTTAACTCTTATTTCATGAAACAAGTTGCCGCAGTATTAGAAAAATATAATTTTGACTTAAACGCAACCTGGAATGAACTGCCAGAAGAATTAAAACAGATACTTCTTTATGGCAGTGATGGCGTAAAATTCGCTTTTCTTTATGAAAATTTGCAAGGTGAAATAAGGCATCATGAAACAGCCTTTGAAGGTATCATTACGTTGCTGGAGAGACGTCATAGAGAGGCCATGTCGGAGAGCATGCGCCTTGACATTGAAAGCTTCATGACCAGCACACCTTGTCCTGCATGCAAAGGAAAAAGATTAAAGCCGGAGGCTTTGGCTGTTCTTATCGGCGGCAGAAACATCTGTGATGTAACATCATTGACGGTCAGAGATTGTATAAAATTTTTCGATATGTTGGAATTGACAGAGAGACAGCAAATCATAGCACGTCAGATTTTGAAAGAAATTCTTGCCAGATTGCATTTTCTTAATGATGTTGGCCTCGACTATCTGACTCTTGATCGCGCTTCCGGCAGCTTATCAGGCGGTGAGGCACAGCGTATCAGACTAGCGACACAGATTGGCTCAGGCTTGGTCGGCGTTCTCTATATTCTCGATGAACCTAGCATTGGTTTGCACCAGCGTGACAACGGTAAACTGCTGGAAACCCTGAAGCACTTGCGTGACTTGGGCAATACTTTGCTGGTTGTTGAACATGATGAAGAAACAATGTACGCGGCTGACCAGATTATTGATATTGGCCCAGGGGCCGGTGAAAATGGCGGCCATGTTGTGGCCCAGGGAACTGTGGAAGAAATCAAGAAAAACAGCAAATCTATTACGGGGCAATATCTGAGCGGCAGAAAATTTATTGCGGTACCTAAAAAACGCCGTCAGGGAAACGGCAATTTCCTGACTGTCAAAGGCGCACGTGCCAATAACCTGAAAAATATTGATGTTGTTTTCCCACTGGGTGTTTTGACTGTTGTGACAGGTGTTTCCGGTTCCGGCAAAAGCACCTTGGTTAACGATATCCTTTATAATGCTCTTGCAGCCAAGCTGCACGGCGCACGCCTTCATGCAGCTGAGCATGAGGAGATTATTGGCTTGGAGAATGTAGATAAGGTAATTAATATTGACCAGTCGCCGATAGGGCGCACGCCAAGGTCAAATCCTGCTACTTATACAGGTGTTTTTGACTTTATCCGTGAACTGTTCAGCAATAGCAACGAATCGAAGATGCGAGGCTATAAGCCAGGACGCTTCAGTTTTAATGTCAAGGGCGGCAGATGTGAAGCCTGCCGCGGCGATGGTATGAATAAGATAGAGATGCACTTTTTGCCGGATGTTTACGTGCCTTGTGAGGTTTGTGGCGGCTCCAGGTATAATAGAGAAACGTTGGAAGTTCATTACAAAGGGAAGAATATTGCGCAAGTTTTGGATATGACTGTTTCTGATGCCTGCGAATTTTTTAAGAACTTGCCGCGCATTCATCGCAAACTGGAAGTTCTGGAGGATGTCGGCTTAGGCTATATAAGGCTTGGTCAGGCTGCGACTACACTTTCCGGCGGCGAGGCACAGCGCGTAAAATTGGCAACTGAACTTTCACGCCGCAGCACCGGCAAAACTATCTATATTCTGGATGAGCCGACTACCGGTCTGCATACTGCTGATGTGCACAAACTACTCGAAGTTTTACAGCGATTAGTTGAGGCTGGTGATACTGTTGTTGTTATCGAACATAATCTTGATGTAATCAAGACTGCTGATTATATCATAGATCTTGGCCCTGAAGGCGGCGATAAAGGCGGAACACTTGTTGCAACAGGCACACCAGAAGAAGTGGCAAAAAGCAAAAAGTCTTATACGGCAGTGTATATCAAACAGGTTCTTGATGCAGCAGATAAGAATGGGTGGAAAGAATGAACGAGAAGATTTCCAGGGCATTAGCGGTTTTGCCGGATAGACCAGGTGTTTACCTTATGCGTGATGACAAAGGTAAGATCATCTATGTAGGTAAGGCTGTTGTTCTGAAGAACAGAGTCCGCAGCTATTTCAGAAATCTGGCAGCACATACGCCAAAAGTAAAGGCCATGGTTGCCAAAATTGATGATATTGAAACTATCGTTACTGATAATGAGCTCGAGGCACTGATTCTTGAATGTAATCTTATTAAGGAACATCGCCCTCGCTACAATATAAGTCTCAAGGATGATAAAAGCTATCCATACCTGAAAGTAACTGTTCAGGAGCAATACCCAAGGATTTACGTCACCAGAAGGGTTATACGTGATGGTGCCAAGTATTATGGACCATATGCCGATGCTGGCGCGTTGCATGCTACAGTAAAATTAGTCAGAGAATTGTTCCCTCTGAGAAATTGCCGCAAAATGAATCCTGACAGGCCTTGCCTGCAATATCATATTAAACGTTGTCTTGCTCCCTGTGCCGGCTATATCAGCTCTGAAGATTACGGCAAGATGATCAACGCCGTTCTTATGCTTGTGGAAGGTCGTACCAACGAAGTTGTAAAGGATCTTAAACAGCGTATGAAGGAAGCTGCCGAAGATTATAATTTCGAGGAAGCTGCCAGACTGCGTGATCAACTTCATGCAGTGGACAGGCTCAATGAACAGCAAAAAGCGGTCACCAGCGGTGGTGACCAGGATGCAATTGCTCTTGCCAGCGATGATACAGGTACCTGCCTGCAGATTTTCTTTGTGCGCAGCGGCAAGTTGGTAGGCAGGGACAGTTATTTCCTCAGTGCTGAAAACAAGGAAACTAAAGAAGAAATAATAACAGCTTTTCTTAAGCAGTATTATCTTGACGCAACTTTTGTCCCGCGGGAAATTCTGCTGCCAGTTTTCCCGGAAAAAGAAGAGTTGGATCTTCTGACTGAATGGTTAACAGAAAAGGCAAAAAGAAAAGTTGAGCTGCTGAAACCACAGAAAGGTTTAAAATATGAACTATTGAAAATGGTTGCGGAAAATGCGGAAAAGAATTTAGCAGAAAGGCTTCGCAAAGGCCAGATTTCGCTGAAAAGCGAAGAACAGGCGGCTGAAGATCTTCGCCTTGCCTTATCCTTACCGCAAACATTGGATAGAATTGACTGCTTTGATATTTCTCACACGCAAGGCAGTGAGACAGTTGCCTCTATGGTGGTTTTCCGTGATGGCAAACCAAGCAAGCAGGATTATCGGAGATACAAGATTCGTTCAACCGAAGGTAAACCTGATGATTTCAAATCTATGCAGGAAGTTGTTTACAGGCGTTACCGTGATATCAAAGATTTGCCGAGCCTGGTTATCATTGATGGTGGCAAAGGACAGCTTAGTTCGGCACTTGAAGTTATCAGAGGGCTGGGACTGCATGAGCTGCCTGTCATCGGCCTCGCTAAGAGAGAAGAAGAAATTTTTGTAGAAGGTGCGCACGAAAGTATTCTGCTTTCCAAAGATGCTGATGCTTTGAAACTTATCCAGCGTATAAGGGACGAAGCACATCGCTTCGCAATAACCTATCATCGTAAGTTACGAGGCAAGAGGAATCTCGTTTCAATTCTTGATCATATTGATGGTATTGGGCCAAAGAGAAGACAAGCGCTATGGAAACATTTTGGTTCGTTGGAAGCAATCAAAGCGGCTGCACTGGAAGATTTGGCTGGAGTTGAAGGTATGAATAAAGGAATTGCCAAAAAAATCTATGATTTCTTTCGTATGGACTTAGAGGCAAAAAGAGAAACTATTTTGTAATGATAATTAATTGCGAATACATATGCATTATGTTATAATAACCACGAAGTTCTTTAAAAGGAGTTGACCTTATGGAGAAATGGACTTGTATCGTTTGTGGCTATGTTTATGACGAAGCGGTTGGTGATTCTGACAGCGGTATTGCACCAGGCACAAAATTTGAAGATTTGCCTGAAGACTGGGTTTGTCCGGTTTGCGGTGTTAGCAAGGATCAATTTGAAAAGGCATAATTCTGGGGAAGGATGTTTCGCTTGCGGAGCATCCTTCCTTCTGTGATAATAGGTGGAGGACATCATGTGCGGATTTTTATTGAGGGTTGTTGCCCTGGGCTTGTTCTATTTCTTTTTGTTTGACGCAACTGGTTCACTTCATGTTGTTACTTTAGGCGGTCAAATTTTGGGCAGCAGCATCATTGCGCTTGCCGCTGCTTTACTGCACACGACCAGTAAAAAAATATTTGTAAGAAAAACCATACGTGCTGCTTTTGCGACTTTTTGTACAGCAATCATAGCTTATTTGACAATCAAGCTTCTGCCGGGTTATATTGTTTCCGATATTACAGGTACGACGCTTGTTATTTTGCAAATTTGCCTAGCGGCAGCAATAATTGGTTTCTTGATAGAAGATAGGTAAAAAGAGAGGTAAAATAGTGGGAATTAAGTTAATTGCCAGTGATATGGATGGCACACTACTGAATGATGAGGGAAAAATTTCTTTGCGCAATACAGCTGCAATCCGCAAAGCTATTGATGCTGGGGTAATATTTACGATTGCTACTGGCAGGATGTATTGTTCCATTGAACCTTATGCTGAAAAACTTGGTCTGGATGTGCCATTGATTGCCTATAACGGTGCTTATGTCAAAGGCTCACTATCCAAAGAAGTTTTGCATGATTCACCTTTGGATTATGAAACTTCACTGTCTGTCCTCGATTATTGCAGACAGAAAAACTACTATGTTCAGGCCTACGTTGATGATACATTATTGGTTAAAGAGGCAAGTGATTTTGCCCAAATGTATGCAAGTTTTGCAGGTGTAGAATTTGTAGCTTTGGGAGAGCGTTTTTACAGGCTGGCCAAAGCACCGCACAAATTGCTTTTAATGACTGCTCCAGGCAGGAATGCAGAAATTAAACAAGAATTAACAGAAGCATTTGGCAATAAAATTATGATGACGAATTCTTTCAGTGATTTTTTGGAAGTAATTAATCCTGAGGTAAGCAAGTGGAATGCTGTCAAAGCATTAGCTGAGCAAAACGGCATAGATTTGCGTGATACTATGTGTATCGGCGACTCAAACAATGATTTCGAAATGGTTTCCAGTGCTGGCTTAGGCGTTGCTGTTGCTAATGCCAACGACCGTATTAGAAATGCGGCAAAAATGGTAACGGCTGCTAATAACGGAGACGGCGTAGCATTGGCCATTGAAACTGTTTTGGCACAGCAAATTAAAGTAGAAGATTAGAGAAGATAATAGTTGAAGTCTTAATAACCGCAGCAAATGCTGCGGTTATTCTATTTCTACAATGTTAACCAGCACAACAGAAATGGTTGACGATGGGAAAATGCAGTGCTATAATCTAAACGTTAACTAAAATAAATGAATGGTTTACGGAGGCGCTTGGAATGATAATAGAGTATGCAGAAAAAGTTCTGAAAGGCGGAGAAATTACCAGAGAGGAAGCTGTTGAGCTGATAAACGTGCCTGATCAGGACACTATGCTGCTTTTGGCTATGGCTGACAGGATCAGACAGCGGTTTAACGGTGATGAAGTCGATGTTTGTGCTATTGTTAATGCGAGAAGCGGACGTTGCCCGGAAAATTGCAAGTTTTGTGCTCAATCAGCACATTACCATACAGGTGTTACGGAGTATCCCCTCTTGTCAGTAGATGAGCTTGTTGCAGCAGCAAAAAAAGCTAAAGCAGCAGGAGCGGTACGTTTTTCTATTGTTACTAGTGGCCGTGGTCAGAGCAAAGCTGATGATTTCGAAAATATTTTGCAGGCTCTTACCAGAATAAAAGAAGAAGTTGGTATCGAGATTTGCACATCATTAGGAATTTTAACTGCAGAGCAGGCAATTAAGCTCAAAGAAGTTGGCGTTACTCGTTATCATGCTAATATTGAAACTGCTCCCAGCCATTTTCCGGATATTTGCAGCACACATTCCTATGAAGATAAAATGTCGACCATTCAAGCTGCTAAAGATGCTGGTATCCGCGTATGCTCCGGCGGTATTCTCGGATTAAACGAAACACCTGAGCAACGTGTAGAAATGGCTTTTGAACTGAAACGTCTTAACATAGACTCGATTCCACTCAACTTATTAAATCAGATTGATGGAACTCCGTTTGAAAATAATAGAAGTTTGACTCCGCTGGAAATTTTACGTGCTTTTGCTGTATTCCGTTTTATTTTGCCCAAGGCGCTTATTCGTACTGCCGGCGGACGTGAAGTAAACTTGCGTGATTTGCAGGCCTTGGCCTTGAACGGCGGCATGAATGGCATTATGGTCGGTGGTTATCTTACGACCGGCGGTCGCAGACCGGAAGATGACAAGACAATGTTAAAAGATTTGGGAAGACCATTAACAAAACCACAGATATAAGAAGGGGGAAGAGAAAATGCTTTTCAGTGTAAAGATGCGTGCCGCCCAGGGTGGTGCCCACGAAAAGGGAGGACGGCATATTTCTGGTGCTGAGCGCATTTTAAGTGAGCCCGGCTTGGAGAAAACTGTATTAAGTATGCTGGACAGAGCGCGGACACACCAAAGAGGCAAGGCTGATTTCATCAGCATCCGGATAGAAGAAGTAAAGAATGAAGATATTGTTTATAAACCGCTGTTGTCCATGGAGAGTTTTAGGGCAGCTGATGTCGCTGAGGGTCATGCTGTAGCCCTGATAGAACTTGAAAAAGCAGGAGTCACAAAAGAAGCCGCTCAAAAGGGTATTTCAGCATTGCTGTCGTTGCCTGATAGTTTACGAGGTGCAATGATATTCGATGCAGTCAGCGGCAAACGTCTGGACAAGCTGGGTCAGCGCGGTGTGCGTGTAAGCAAAATGGATTGCGCTGATTCATCAGATTATGAAGCTGATCTGGAAAGACGTGGCCTTAGTGGTGAACATGTACGCGAAGCTCTTGTGCTTGCTTCTAAGGTTGCAGGCGCAGATGATATTATTGCTGAATTATGCTGGTCAGATGATCCAGATTATGTAACTGGCTATGTGGCTTCAAGCAAATTTGGCTATAAAAGAATACCAGTGATGAAAGAAATGGGCAGCCCGGTCGGTGGCAGGATTTTTTTCGTCAAAGAAGAGACTGACATTAATAGTTTGTGCTCTTATTTGCAGGAACAGGCTGTTTTGATTAGCCTGGGAGGTGACGATAACGACTAAGTTGGAAGAAGAACTTAAAGCTGAATTAGCACTGATCGAGGAACGTGGTCTGACCAGAAAAATTAAGAATTTGCGTTTTCTTGATCCTGTAAGCGCTATTGATGATACCGGCAAAGAGTATTTGGTTTTTTCCAGTAATAACTACTTAGGTTTGACCCATGCGCCTGAAGTGATTACAGCTGCCAAAAAAGCAAACAATTACGGAACTGGTTCCGGTGGTGCAAGGCTGACTACTGGTGGGCATTTTGAAGCAAATATTTTGGAAAAAAAACTTGCAGATTTCAAACATGCCGAAAAAGCATTGATTTTTAATACCGGCTATATGGCCAACCTTGGGGTACTTTATGGTTTGGTTAAACCTAAAGATATCGTTTTTAGTGATGAGTTGAATCATGCGAGCATCATTGACGGCGCTAAAATCAGCAAGGCAACAGTTAAGGTATACAAACATGCTGATATGGCTGATTTGGAACAATTATTAAGAGAATATGCAACTGATGGCAACAGATTCATTATTACCGATGGTGTTTTTAGTATGGATGGAGATATTGCACCTTTACCAGATTTAGTCAAGCTGGCAGAAAAATATGAAGTAACGTTGATTGTTGACGATGCGCATGCTGTTGGCGTAATAGGCGAAGACGGCAGTGGTACTGCGGCACATTTCGGTTTGCAGGGAAAAATTGATTTACAGGTTGGAACCATGAGCAAATCTTTGGCAGCAGAAGGTGGTTATGTAGCAGGAAAGAAAATTTTTATTGACTATCTTATCAATAAGTCACGTCCCTTCATTTTTTCTACGGCACTTGCGCCAGCAGCTGCGGCAGCTGCGGCAGAGGCGCTTGATTTACTAAGAAAAAACAAAGAAACTTATTTGCAAAGACTGTGGTCAAATACTGTTCTGATGAGGGAGCTGCTTAAAGATGCGGGCATTCCGCTGGTAGAGGGGGAAACACCAATAATACCTATCATGGTCGGAGAAGCTTCGCTGGCAACCGAGATTGCACAGAATCTAGCGGAAAAAGGAGTATTGATATCAGCCATTCGTCCGCCAACAGTGCCTCAAGGCCAAAGTCGTCTAAGGCTTACGGTTACAGCGGCACATACTGAAGAACAACTTAATCATGCAGCAGAATTAATAATTGAAGTATGGCAGGAAACAAAAAGAAAGAAGGCTTAGAAATGATTGCAATCGGGATAACGGCTACTGATACTGACATGGGTAAAACAATGGTCAGCGGAGCATTAGCTGCTGCCTTTAAAATGCGAGGGTTAGTAACAGGAGTATTTAAACCGGCGGCCTCCGGCTGTGTAAGAATGGAAGATGGCAAGTTAATGTCGACAGATGCCGATTTTTTGATGACTTGTGCTGGCATTGGTAAAGAAGAGCAAGACAAAGTGGTTCCGTACGTTCTGGAGGATGCTTTGTCACCGGCACAGGCAAGCCGTCTGGCTGGTATAAAGATTGAACCTGATATCATGACCAGAAAAGCTGCTGAGATGATTGACAGTAAGCAGATAACTGTTGTTGAAGGCGTTGGTGGTATTTCTGCCCCCCTTACAGATGAATATCTTGTGAAAGATTTTTTTAAAGAAATCAATGTTCCTTTATTGGTCGTTGTAAAATCTATTTTAGGCAACATTAATCACGCTGTGTTAACTGTAGAATACGCCAAAAATCATGGACTTAATGTTTTAGGCCTAATTGTTAACTGCTGGGATGAAGGTTCAGCTGGAGTTTTAGAACAAAGCAATCTTTACTATTATGAAAAACTTACAGGATTGCCTATTTTGGGCAAATTACCGGTTATAGACGAGAAACTCATTAAAGATGGTCGCGTTGCTGAAATTGCTTCTATAGTGGAAAAGACCGTTGCTATAGATAAAATAATCGGTTTGGCAGGAGGTAAAGCAAGTGAATAAATGGGAACAATCAGACAAAAAGTATATCTGGCATCCTTTTACGCAGATGAAGGGGTGGAATGAAAATGAACAACTGGTTATTGAACGCGGTGAAGGCGTAAAATTATATGATACGGAAGGACGCAGTTATTACGATGGCATTTCCAGCTTGTGGGTAAATATTCACGGTCATCACAGAGTGGAGATAGATCAGGCAATCAAAGACCAGCTTGACCAAATTGCCCATTCTACTTTGTTAGGCTTAATAAATAAGCCTTCCGCTGAATTTGCTGAAAAACTGATAGCAGTGGCACCAGAAGGATTAAATAAAGTATTCTATTCAGATGATGGTTCAACGGCTGTTGAAGCGGCAGTAAAAATAGCTTTTCAATACTGGCAGCACAAAGGACGCCCAGAGAAGCAGGGGTTTATAAATTTAGGCGATTCCTATCACGGAGATACCGTAGGGGCAGTCAGTGTAGGGAATATAGATGTTTTTCATAAGGTTTATAAACCATTGCTTTTCAGTACGTCAAAGATGACTTGTCCTTCTTTTTATCATAATAAAATAAAAGGTCTAGAACGCGAGGATGCTTTCCTGAAATATTGTCTGGATGAACTAGAAGCTTATCTTAAAAAACATGCTGACACCACGGCGGCTATGATAATTGAGCCTTTGGTGCAAGCAGCAGCTGGCATGCTGATGCAGCCAAAAGGATATATCAAAGGTGTCAGAGATTTAACCAGAAAATATAATGTTCTTTTGATTGTGGACGAAGTTGCAACCGGCTTCGGCAGAACAGGCAAAATGTGGGCTTGTGACAATGAAGGAATAAGACCAGACCTGATGACATTATCCAAAGGCATAACGGCAGGTTATCTGCCGCTTGGCGCAACTTTGGTAACTGATGAAATATACGATGCCTTTTTGGGTGAAGCAACAGAATATAAAACTTTTTATCATGGACATTCTTATACAGGGAATCCATTGGCCTGTGCTGCTGGTATTGCTAGTTTAGAGATTTTCGAGAAAGAAAACGTTATAGCTAATTTGCCGTCAAAAATGGATGTAATTGCCAAACATATGACAAAAATGAATAATATGAAGTATGTTGGCGATGCAAGGCAATGCGGTATGCTGGCAGGCATTGAACTTATGCAAAATAAAGAAAAGAGGGAACCCTTTGCTGCGGAATTGCTGATGGCTGGCGGAATTTGTCAGACAGCCAGAAAACATGGTTTAATTGTTAGAAATATTGGTGACGTCATAATATTCATGCCGCCACTCGCAAGCAGTGAGGAAGAAATAGAGATAATGCTGGAAAAGCTTGAACAAGCTATGGAAGAAGTTTTTGCCAGAATTGCTTCTGGCACTCAGATTAATTTTTCCGATCCTTGCGCTTTTTAAGAAAGAGTCTGAAACATTTCACAATGTTTCAGACTCTTTCTGCAATTATCAAGCTCAGTGATTGGACTTTTCATTGGGAGAGTAAAATAGTATACTATATTTAGTCTATCGAATTTTTTAATTAGATGTATTTAGGAAGAGAACAAAGAATGAACAAAAGTTCTCTGCATATGATTTCGGTGATTTTTATTTGTTATTGAGGGCGGAGGTGATATTATGAGCGATTCAAGAATTTTAATCATTACAGGCATGTCTGGTGCAGGAAAAACACAAGTTATGAGAACTTTGGAAGACCTTGGTTACTTTTGCGTTGATAATTTACCGCCTGCTTTGATTCCCAAATTTGCCGAGCTTTGCATGCAAACTGAGGGCAAAGTTAATCGCGTTGCTTTTGTTGTTGATATCCGTGGTGGGGAATTTTTTGAAGAAATGGTCGGGGTACTGGATGAAATGAAACTCAATGGCAATAAGTATGAACTTTTATTTCTTGATGCCAGTGATGAAGTCTTGATTAGAAGATATAAAGAAACCAGACGCCGCCACCCATTGGCCAATGAAGGCAGTTTAAGCCAAGGAATTGCTAAGGAAAGAGAAAAAGTTGGCAACGTGAGAGCCAAGGCCACACATATCTTGGATACTACCAACACTTCAACTGCTGACTTAAGGGCAAAAATCATTGCGCTTTATGGCAGTGGGGATAGCTTTTCCAAAATGAATATCATTATTCAGTCATTTGGGTTTAAACATGGTATACCACTGGACTGCGATATGATGTTTGATGTTCGGTTTTTACCTAACCCTTTTTATGTAAAGGAACTTAAGATGTTGACGGGCAATGACCAGGATGTTATAACTTATATCTGGAATTACCAAATAACCAGAGAGTTTACCAAAAAACTGGAAGACATGGTTTTATTTTTGCTGCCAGAGTATGAAAAAGAAGGAAAAAGCCAATTTACTATCGCGATTGGTTGCACAGGTGGTAATCATCGTTCAGTATTTATTGCTAATAAATTACGTGATTTTTTGCGTGATAATGACTATGAGGCGCAGGTTGCGCACCGTGATTTAAAGAAGAAATAATGCAGGAGGATTTTATGGGTTGGATTAAGTGGTTATGGCCAGGCATGAACTTAAAACGCTGGCTATTTCTTTTTACGATTGGCGCTGTTTTTTCTGCCATTGGCATAGCCTTAGTATTCAATTACCAATTCATTGGTTTCATCGAAGAGTTGTTATTTCGGATGATGTACATGGCGACAGGTGAGTACTACAGAGCTATTTCGATGGCTGGTGGTATTTTTATTCTTTTAGTTGGTTTGATTGTGATGTTTTATGCTACGCGGCGGATCGTTCATTCAGTTATGGAATCAGTATTGCCGGATGAAAATACATCTTTGATGGAACGTATTTTTCGTCAGCGTAAACTTAACAAAGGACCAGCAATAACCGTTGTTGGTGGTGGCACAGGCCTTTCTGTACTTTTGCGAGGGATGAAATATATTACTAATAATTGTACAGCGGTTGTTTCAACTGCTGATAATGGAGGTTCTTCAGGAAGGTTGCGTCAGGAGTTAGGCATTATACCACCTGGTGATTTGCGTAATTGTTTGGTTGCTTTGGCAGATACTGAGCCACTGATGGAGAAGGTTATGCAGTATAGGTTCAAAGGTGATACTTCATTGGCTGGTCATAATCTTGGGAATCTGTTCATCGCTGCTTTAGCTGAAGCGGAGGGCAGTATGGAAGCAGGTTTGGTCGCTGCGAGTGAGATACTTAAGGTAAGGGGCCATGTAGTCCCTTCTACATTAGAAAATGTGAATTTGATGGCAGAAATGGTTGATGGTACAATTGTCAAAGGTGAGTCAGAAATATCTTTGGCGCAAAAAAGAATTAAAAAATTAAAAATTATTCCCTCAGATGCTAAAGCAACCCAAGGAGCAATTTCTGCAATCATGAAAGCAGATGTCTTGATTTTTGGTCCTGGCAGCCTTTATACAAGCGTAATTGCCAACATGTTAGTGCCAGAAATAAAAAACGCTATTGTAGAGTCGAAAGCTGTAAAGATTTATGTCTGCAATGTTATGACCCAGCCAGGTGAAACCGATGGCTATGGTGCTTATGAACATGTAAAAGCTATCATTGATCATGTTGGAGAACAATTTCTTGATTATGTAGTAGTTAACAGTCAACGTGTTACTGCCGCCCAGCTTGCTATGTATCAGGAAAAAGGGTCGATGCCGGTATCACCGGACATTGAACAAATTCGCCAGCTTGGTATAGAGGTAGTAGCTAGCAGTCTGATAAGCACTACTGATTTTGTCAGACATAATCCGGTTAAATTAGCACAGGCAATTATTTCTTTAGTTTATCGGCTGCGGCTTTTTGGCAAGGGAATGCAATTTTTTGATTATGTCTTTGTTCGCCAAAGCATAAGAAACCTGGAAAAAAATAAGCGTGGGGAGTAGAACAGTGTCTTTCTCAAATGAAGTAAAAAACGAATTGGCACGGATTGAAGGACAAAAAAGTTGTTGCGATAAAGCAGAATTGTATGGCTTGATGAAAATGAGCGGTGCAATTGTTTTAAGCGGCAGAAATATAGGAATTCACTTTTCCACAGAAAATGCTGCTTTGGCCAGAAGAATGCTGCAACTTTTGAAAACCAACTTCAAATTGCAGACGGAGGTTGTCATAACAAGGTCGCGGCGTTTGAAAAAAAACAATCGCTATCAGGTAAGAGTTTTGCCATCACCAGAGGTCAGTATGGCCCTGGAGACACTTCAACTTTTAGCAAGCATTGCAGAAGGAAAAGCGAAACTTCTGTCTTCCAGCTGTTGCCGCAGAGCATTTCTGCGCGGAGCTTTTATGGCAGGAGGATCTGTTAGTAGGCCTGCCGGCGACTATCATCTCGAAATGGTTACAGGTAATTATGAATTTGCTGAATTGATTAGGAGTATTATTCATTTTTTTTCTCTGCCAGTTAAAATGACTGATAGGAAGGGTGAATATATAGTTTATCTTAAGGAAGGAAATGCAATAACATCATTTCTTTCAATTATTGGTGCGCATCACGCCTTGATGGAATTTGAAAATGTGCGTATAATTAAAGAAATGCGCAATAACGTCAATCGTATTGTCAACTGTGAAACAGCTAATCTTAATAAAACAGTGCAGGCAGCTGTTCATCAAGTTGAAAGTATCAGGTATATCAGTGATGTTTCAGGTCTTTCTAAATTGTCGCCTGTTTTGCGGGAAACTGCAGAACTGCGTCTTGAGTATCCAGAAGCATCTTTGGCAGAGCTTGCTGATATGGCAACTGGCAAAATAGGAAAATCAGGAATTAATCATAGACTGAAAAAATTGGAGCAGATAGCTAAAGATTTGGGGATGACTGATTGATGTCAAGAGTGGTTAAGATAGTACTTTATGTTTTTGGATTTCTTGCAGTTATTGGTATGGCTTTATATGCAGACTTTGTAAATTTTTGTAATCATACTGTGCCAGTTTTTGCTTACCATCGAATTACTACTAATAAGGATATTTACAGTATGCCACCTGATGTTTTTGATGCGCAGATGAAATATTTGCATGACAAAGGTTATAAAAGTATTAGCCTGAATGAATTTATAGACAAAAGAAAATCGGGATCTGGTGCATTTAATAAAAATTTTGTTATTACTTTTGATGACGGTTATTGCGATAACAATCGTGTTGCTATGCCTATAATGAAAAAATATGGTTATACCGGCACAATTTTCATCGCTATAAAGTATATGGCTTGGCCTGGATATGTAACTTGGGAGGATGTTGAAAGTTTAAAGAAGAATGGTTGGGAAATTGGTTCTCACACATGGAATCATGTCGCTTTGGCAAAATGTACTCCCGAGGACCTCGAAAATGAACTAAAGCGTTCTAAGGATTTCTTGAATAATTTTGATAAGGAATTCAACGTTAATACTATTGCATATCCTTTTGGCAGCTACAATGGCACCGTTTACAGTGCGTTGGCAAGAAATGGCTACATTGCTGCCGCAACCGGTATTGACGGTGTTAATACTGTAGATACACCTGCTTACCAACTGTATCGTGTCAATATCTTCAATGATGGTAAGGATGTAAAAATGTTTGCCAAGCGATTATTGTGGGCACAGATTAGCAGTTGGACTCGTTCATATGGCCTTGATATTACTAATGCCCGCAGGTTCTTTTAGTCAAAGAGATAATAGTACTTGCAGTATTAGCTAAAAAAATATAAAATAATACTAATTCAAGAATACATCGGAGGTGTTCATAATGAAAAAACATATTAAAACCGTGAATAAAGCTATGTTGAACAAAACTTTAAAAACCGGTGGTTGCGGAGAATGCCCAGCTTCCTGCCAATCAGCTTGCAAGACTTCCTGCACTGTTGGCAATCAAGTTTGCGAAAAACAATAATGAGTGTTTGCAGCACTTATGCTCCCTGCCAGCGCGGGG
The DNA here is from genome assembly GCA_050256135.1 of Acidaminococcaceae bacterium. Classification (GTDB taxonomy): domain Bacteria; phylum Bacillota; class Negativicutes; order Acidaminococcales; family Acidaminococcaceae; genus RZYP01. The sequence goes on from JBFWIF010000015.1 coordinate 33,069, forward strand.
AGCTATTTTTCTGTAAAAGAAAGGCGGAAAGTTTAATTGCTGATTCATAAAATGAAACTGGACGACAATATGGCCGTTCTTGATATTAATAGCGGTGCTGTGCATCTGGTTGACGAAATAATTTACGATGTCCTGGATGTTTTTAACGGCGAAAATGACGAAGAAACCATTAGTGCTTTTGCCGGTCGTTATCCTAATGAAGAACTGAGGGAAGTTCTGGCAGAGCTGCATGAATTAAAAGATGAAGGTCTTTTGTTTTCACCTGAATACCCTGTGCCTGATACTTTTAGCGAAGAACCGATCCTTAAGTCTCTTTGCCTGCACATTGCTCATGATTGTAATTTGCGCTGCGGCTATTGTTTCGCTGGTACTGGCGATTTTGGCGGCAAACGTGAATTGATGAGCAGGGAAATTGCTGAAAAGGCAGTAGAATTTGCCATCAAAGGCAGTAAGCGCAGACATAATCTTGAACTTGATCTGTTTGGCGGCGAGCCTTTAGTTAATCCTGACGTTGTTCGCCATGTAATTAATTATGTGCGGAAGCGTGAGAAGGAAACAGGCAAGAACATTAAACTCACCTTAACGACCAATGGTACTTTATTGAATGATGAAATAGTAGAGTTCTTGAATGAGAACCGCGTAATGTTGGTTTTAAGCCTGGATGGTAAAAAAGAGACCCATGACCAGATGCGTCCTTTTCCAAATCAAACCGGAAGTTATGATTCAGCTGTACGTGGATTCAAAAAAGTAATAGAAAGCCGAGAAGGCAAAAATTATTATTTGCGTGGAACCTACACTCACTATGATGTGCATTTTGCTGATGCAGTACTCGACATGGCAAAGGTTGGTAAAGAGATTTCTGTTGAACCGGTTGTTGGTATTGATGAACCATATGTACTGACAGAAGATGATTTGCCGGTAATTATGGAAGAATATGAAAAATTGGCAAGAATTTATTTGCAAAGAAGACGTGAAGTCAATCCTTTTGATTTCTTCCACTTCAATGTGGCGCTTGATAACGGCCCTTGCGTTGCTAAGAGGCTTGCGGGCTGCGGCGCCGGTCATGAATACTTTGCAATAACACCGGAAGGTGATATTTATCCTTGTCATCAATTTGTTGGCAGGGAAGAATATAAATGCGGAACGCTTGATACTGGTGTCGTTAAACCTGAGCTTGTTAAAAAGTTCCGTCATATGCACGTAATGAATAAACCTGCTTGCCGAGAATGTTGGGCAAGATTTTTCTGCAGTGGAGGCTGCCATGCGAATGCCGATCTTATTAATGGGGATATTACGAAACCTTATGAATATGGTTGTAAGTTGCAGAAAAAGCGTCTTGAATGTGCAATAGTTATTCAAGCACTGTTGGCAGCAGATGCCCAGGAAGGCGGTTCTGATTTACGTCCTACTATTGATAATTTCAAGTATAAAGTTGATAAATAGTCTATAATTTGTCTGCCGCTAATAGGCGGCAGACAAAATTTCAAAATAATCTTGCCAAAAGGGGTTGCCAGAGGGAACAAAATTTGGTATTATAAGTAAGCCGTCGGGTGAAAAGCACCGAAAAGAGCTGGAAAAAAGTTCAAAAAAGTGCTTGACTCCGGGATGAAATTGTAATATACTGTACAAGTCGTCAAGAACGGCAAGAAACAAGCAAGATCCTTGAAAACTGAATAAAACCAAAAACGAATGTGCGGGTCGAATCGGAAGATTTGACCGAGTCAATAATTTCGAGTAACATCGAAAAAAAACAAGTCAGTATTTTAAAAGAGCCAATCATGGTTCTTCAAAATAAAACTATT
>JBFWIF010000016.1:0-33687 GCA_050256135.1 Acidaminococcaceae bacterium
TGGCGTGATGCCATGAAATTTGGTGAAGGCGCGGCTAAAACTTTCGGGGGAGTCATAGCCATATTTCACCGCGGCATCAATGACTTTCAAATCCGAGGAGGAAAGCTCGCTGCCAGCTAAGGTAAGCCGTCTTTCACGTATATATTGCCCGAGCGTACGCCCACAGAGCAGGCCAAATACTTTTTGAAAGTGGTAACTGGAGGAACAAGCAATTCTGGCAATTGCGGAGTAATCAAGTTCGTCTGTGATGTGTTCCTCAATGTAGTCGATAGCGTGTTGGAGGCTCATGATCCAGTCCAACCGTTCCAACTCCTTCCGTATGTCTCAATTATAGTGAGGCAGTAGTATTATTTCGTGATATTTTATGCTTTCAAATGTCAGATATAGTTTATTTTAGCGCTAAAGTGTTTTGTTGTATACTTATTTTACTATCCTGATGATTGCAGTAATGGGAAGAAATGAAGTAAAATACAAGGGTAATCTGATTTTGTTAATTGCTTTGTCGTTAAACATTTGACAAAGTTTTGTGAATAAATTTTTAGTTTTTTGATGGAGGGATTCTAATGCATATGGAGGAAGAAGGCGCACTGGTTGTTTTCAGTGGCGGACAAGATAGTACTACCTGCCTGTTTTGGGCACTGGAAAGATTTGCGAAAGTGGAGGCGGTGACTTTTGATTACGGTCAGCGTCATAGCAGGGAAATAGGATGTGCAAAGAAGATTTGTGCTGATTTGGGAGTTAAGCATACACTTCTTGATATGAGCCTTTTGGGACAGCTGACAGAGAATGCTTTGACCAGGGATAATATAAAAGTAAAAGCTGGCGAAGAAGGCCATTTGCCTTCTACATTCGTTGATGGCCGCAACATGCTGTTTTTGACTTTTGCGGCGGTGGCGGCTAAACAAAAGGGCTTAAAAAATATTGTAACCGGTGTCTGCGAAACTGATTTTAGCGGTTATCCTGATTGTCGTGATATTTTCATCAAGTCGCTGAATGTTACTTTGAATCTGGCGATGGACTATTCTTTTGTCATTCATACGCCGCTGATGTGGATAGACAAGGCGGAAACCTGGGAACTGGCGGATAAGATGGGTAAACTGGAATACGTACGTGATAATACGTTGACTTGCTATAATGGCATCATGGGCGCCGGCTGCGGCGAATGTCCTGCCTGCAAACTGCGTAATAATGGCCTCAAGAAATATTTAGAAAGGAGGAAACCTGCTCATTATGACTATGATTAGTGTTACAAAAGTCTTCAAATTTGATGCTGCGCATTTTTTACCTGGGCATAGCGGAAAATGCGCAGATTTGCATGGACATACCTATAGATTGGAAGTAACCGTCGCCAGAAAAGATGGCGGATTGGTGACCAACGGTTCGAGTGCCGGCATGGTGATTGATTTCGGCGATCTGAAAGCTATCGTGCAGCGTGAGATAATTGAAAAGGTTGATCATAAAATGCTCAATGATGTGTTTCTTTTCCGGACGACAGCGGAAAATATGGTAACCTATTTTTATGAAGTGCTTGAACGGCAATTGGCACCGCTGGATGTGGAAGTTCTGAAACTAAGGTTGTGGGAGACACAGACTTCTTTCGCTGAGGTGGTCAAATGAACATGAAGTATCCTGTAATAGAAGTCTTTGCCAGTGTGCAGGGGGAGGGTACTTTCAGCGGATTAGGGGCTGACTTTATACGTTTGGCTGGCTGTAATCTGCGTTGTTCCTGGTGTGATACGGCACATTCTTATGATGTGGCTGCAGCGACAATGCTTGATGCTGAAGAGCTTCTTGCCAGATGGCAGTTCACTCAGCCTATTGCCGTTATTACAGGCGGGGAACCGACTTTGTACGACTTGGGTCCGCTGGTGCAGGCGTTGAAAGCACGAGGCAAATTTGTTACGTTAGAAACTAACGGCACTAATTGTGTGCCTGCTGCCTGGGGGATTGACTGGATTACTGTCTCGCCAAAGCCTGACAGTAATTATGTAATTAACTGTGCGGCCAATGAACTTAAATATGTCGTTGATGATAATTTTGATGTCGCTGTTATTCAGACTGATAAGGTGCCGCCGCGGCATATTTATCTGCAGGTTGAAAGTTGCAAACCGGAATCGGCAGCGCGTGCGGTACGTATCGTGACTGAAAATCCCAAACTGCAGCTCAGGGTCGGTATTCAATTGCACAAGGTTTTAAATGTAGAATAAAATATAGCAGCATGCTAAAATTTTAGAATGTTGCTGTTGACAATAGTTAGACATCTAACTATAATGAACGTATGAGAAAAAATAATGCAATAGCACTAATGAGCAGAATAAGAGAAAAAGCCAACAAGCTGATTGTACGCGAGCTGCAGCAGCGTGGAGTGGAAGGTATCGTGCCTTCCCACGGCGAAATCATGGTACATTTATTTACTGCTGAAGAATGTGCGATGCAGAATTTGGCAAAACAAATTAACAGAACGAAACCGACAGTAACTGTTTTGGTGGAAAAACTTGTTGCCTGCGGTTATGTAGTTAAGGAAAAAAGCCCTGAGGATAACCGAATAACATTTATCAAGCTGACAGCCAAAGGCTGGGAACTCAAGCCTATTTTTGCCGCTGTTTCTGAAAAGATGAATGCCGTAGTTTATCAGGGATTGGGTGATGAGGAATCAGAGATGTTAGAAAAAGTGCTGGCAAAGATCAGCTGCAATCTTGATCAGATATAGTTTGACCAAATAATAAGTCTACTATTGAGGCTTATTATTTTTGGATTAATAGTTAGATAACTAACTAAACAAATGGAGGTTTTATGTATGAAAGAAGTGGTAAAGTTTTTGAATGCCAATTCAATGGGGAGTTTGGCAACTGTTGCTGGTAATAAGCCGTGCCTACGGCCTTGGGGTTTCATGTTGGAGCAGGACGGCAAATTCTGGTTCTGCACTGCCAATAACAAAGATGTCTTCAGACAATTGCAAGCTAATCCGGCGATTGCTTTTTGTGCAACTTCGAAGGAAATGGTGACAGTAAGACTGATGGGTGAAATTAAATTCAGCAGCGATTTGGCAATGAAGCAAACAATCATTGATCACTGTGCTTTAGTAAAATCTATTTATCAGACAGCTGACAATCCGATATTTGAAATATTCTATTTGGAGCATGGCCAGGCCATTATGTTTGACTTTAGCGGACAGCCGCCAAAAACTTACGAATTTTGATAAAAAGCAAGTAATTAAAAAAGCACGCGATATTTTTATATCGCGTGCTTTTCGTCTTTTCTTGGAGAGTCAAAAGATGGCTAAGGATTTTGTTTTAAGTTTAGAGTCATAACAAGCCTGTCTTCGTTATCGCCATATTCACTTTCACGAAATTCGGTAATCGCAAATCCTAATTTTTTATGGTAGACATTGATGGCGACGATATTGGCGGGGTCGACGGTTAATTCTACTTCTTCAATGTTGTCGTTGGCTAATTTCTGTATGCTATCGGCAAGAAGTCTCGTGCCTAGGCCTTTGCCACGGCTTTCTTCCGCAATAGCAATTCCATAGATATAAGCTTTGTTTCTGGTGTTCCAATCCAGCATGTACTGAATAGAGCCCAGAACATGGTCTTTTTCTTTAATGACAAATACCCGGCCGTGCCGTATGAGGGGCAATAGATGCCATTCGTTCATGCCGCCTTCACCAAAAGCATGCTGGTCTACTTCAATTATTTTTTTGATTAAGCGGAGGTCATTTTCTTGGACTAGTTCAATCAAGATCATTACCTCCTTTGAAGGTTTTGCTGATGTATTTGGAAGTACTTGCGGAAAGAAGACCGGAATAATTTAAAGAAAACGTAATTTCATCGCCTACATGTATTGCCCGCTCAGCATCGGTGATATCAAGAATCAGGTGGTCGCTGCTTGCACCCAAAATTTTAACACCTGATTCAATGGGTATAAGCCCTTCGATGTAGAGGTCTTGCTTGCCCAGAGCTACGATGGCTCTTTTTCTTATTCCTTCATCAGCAAATTGGGGAACGTTGCCGAAAAAATCTTTGCCGATAATGCCAATAGGAACTGACGGTTTATCTTTGACTTCTATTACTTCGGCGCTGAGTTGAAATGTATCCTGATAAAGGTAAGGTATAATTCGTGAATTGGTAGTGTCCGTGCCCAGCAAAATTCCTTCGCCTATCCGCAGTTGGTTTATTTTGGAGGGCATAATATTGTCTTCAACCAATTTTAAACTGGAAGTGCCTCCGCCCGAAATTACCGAAAGCTTTATGCCCAATTTTGTTTCAATTTTTGCTGCCAATGAAGCAAGCAGGCCAAGGTTTTTTGTGTCTGGTATAATGCCGCCGTAGCAGCCCATATTTGTTCCGATTCCTATTAGTTCAATGCCTTTTATTTCCAGTATTTTGGCAGCACTTGCGAGCATATTTTTTTCTAGAATACCTTCTCGCAAATCACCTACATCCAGCATTAGTACTATCTTATGTTGTCTATGCAATTTTTCAGCAGCCGCGCCTAAAGCCTTGATTACCTTTAACTCTGAATTAATGCTTACATCGGTATATTTAACGACATTTGAGACGTTGCTCAAACGAGGAATACGAAGGAGTGTTATTGGCGTATCAGTATTGATGCGATGCAGGTCCATGATGTTTCTCATTCTGGAATCAGCCAGCCCATCAACGCCGCCGTTTAAGAAGGCCTTGACAATCTTCGGGATGGCACCAAAACCTTTGGTTACTCCAAGTACGGAAATGTCATGTTTGTGGCAGATTTCTACTATTTTTTTAGCATTTGCTTCGATTTTATTTAAATCTATCTTTAAATAAGGATTCATTAAGAAGGAATCACCTCCTGATTTTATTTAAGATAACTATAGAAATTGAACTTCGCTGGTATCGATATTTATCTTTGCGTCTCTGCTGGTCAAGGTTGATTTGGTCGTGTCTATGACGATGGTGTAGGCCCAGCGACCTTTAAGATCCAGTTTATCAACGGGATTATAGCTTTCAAATGGACCAATTCTAAAATATGTAACGCCGTAGATATAATCCGGATTACCTACTCTGCGGATGATATTATTTTCTTTTACATATAAGTTGCCTGACATTCTGTTGGAGGAGCGGTCAAGAATCAAGGTGACATTGCCGAATTGTTTTGAAAAGACTTTGTCACCAAGAGTGATTGAGGTTTCGCCTATTGCTGCGTCCCCAATTATTTGTACTTCATTGGTGTCAATATTGATTCTTACATCTTTGCTAACTATTGGGTAAACTGAAGGGTCGATAGCGAGAGTATATACCCAGCGTTTTGCATATTCAACGCTATTTACGGCAGTGTATTCGCCATGGGCACCAGCCTGAAGGTAGCCAACTCCGTAAATATAGTTTGGATTACCTATTTTTCTTATGTAGTTATTTTCTTTTATATATAGATTGCCTGTCTGGTCGTTGCTGGAACGGTCAAAGATAACTTTTATGCTGCCAAAATCTTGTGCGAAAACTTTGCCGGATTCAATTGTAGGAGTGGTTGGATAACTTATTTTGTCGCTGCTGGAATTGATAATTAAACCATTGACAGCATCAAAACTTGAGGTCCAGCCGAATTCATCTACCATAAAACGCCAAGTCAGAGGGAAATAGGTAATATCTCTGAAGAGCAGTAACGGATAAGACTCACTTTTGTTATAAATCTCTTTGCCGTTAACACGGATTCTAGATTCAGGAATAATTGCTTTTTCAGGCACGGTACCGGCATATCCTCTGTCAGGATTGTAATTGATAGTTGTGTTGATCTTATTTACCTGAAGCCCTTCTTCGAAACTCCATTTTGTTTCTAAACCGAGAAATCTGCTATCTCTATAAGTCATTGGCACATATGTTATGTCCTTATAGACGATAATCGGATATAATCTCTCATTATTGTCGATTTTAATGTTGTTCATTGTTATTTTAAAAGTTGGAAGGCTGACGCTTACTGTTTGCTGTGCAAAGCTTATAGAGGCTATTGCCATACTTAATACAACTAAAAAAGATACGGAAAGAAGAAACCTTTTATGGTAACTTTTCATCATTGCACCACCTTTATTATGTTGTGTTTTTATGGTTTGATATCTCACAACAATTATAGCAAGGTACAGCAAAAATTAAAAGAATATTCAAAAAACGCTATCAATCTATCATTCGTTTGTCTGTCAAAATGTAGTCGAGTTGAATGTCGTGAGCTTCTCGTGGTACTTCCTGTACCATTTGTTCATCAAAACCAACACCGATTTTAATTATGTCTTTTTTCAAGGAAGCAAAAAAGCGGTCATAGTAACCTGCACCATAGCCAATACGGTATTTATCATTATCGAAAGCAACTGCCGGCGTAATGATGAGTTCCAAAAGATTGGCTTTGGCTTCCAAGTAATTATTCAGTGAAGGTTCGGGAATACCATAGCAGCCTGGTTTTAAATCCTCCAGTCTGTAAACTTCGACCGGCAGGATACTGTTTGTCTTTTTATCAACAACTGGTAAATAGGCATGTTTGCCTGCCGCAATGATTGATTTGATTAAAGGCAGCAGGTTTAATTCACTGCCGAAGGCGGCGAAAAGCATGATATGGTTAGCATTTTTGTAAAACTCTGTCGCGAGAATCTTGTTAATAATTATTTTAGCTTTAGCGGTGCGCTCTGCAGCAGAAAGCGCATCGCGCAGGTCGATTATTTCTTTACGCAGTTGTTTTTTGTCCAAAGTGATTCCTCCCATTCTGCTATGTTGATTATAGCAAACACTGGCGAGAAAAAGCATAAAGATTAAACAAAAGAGAAAAATGCGAACGATTTTCCGAAAAACTGTTAAAAAGTTCACAATGAGATTGACATCGATACCCAGCGTTGGTAGAATTAATCTATACATTGAAAGAATAGTAAAGGTCTACAGAAAAGAAAAGCCCAAGGAATTTTAGTTGCATAACTGCAGTTGATAGAGTTCTTATTGGACTTTTATTTTTTCTCTTTACACATAGGAGGTAAGATTTGTGAAAGTTGCTATAGTCATGGGAAGCAATTCCGATTGGCCGATTTTAGAACCGGCAGAAAAGACGTTGAGAAAGTTCGGCGTAGAAGTTGAAGTGTTGGTTGCTTCAGCACATAGAACGCCTGATGTTGTTCATGAATTTGCATCTGGTGCCAGGGAAAGAGGCGTGGAAGTTATTATTGCTGCTGCTGGTGCGGCTGCGCATCTAGGCGGCGTTATCGCAGCTTACACCACGGTGCCGGTTATCGGGATTCCAATTAACGCAACACCGCTGAACGGCATGGATGCTCTTTTGAGCTTCGTACAAATGCCTGCCGGCATTCCGGTAGCGACAATGGCTATTAACGGCGCTAAAAACGCGGCAATTTTCGCAGTTCAGATTTTAGCTCTTAAATATCCAGAGCTGGTTGCGAAAATGACTGATGATAGATTAAACATGCAGGCTGAAGTCGCTGCAAAGGGTGAAAAGCTTGCAAAGACAAGGGCTATGTCAAATTAGTTTTTTAGTTATCTCGGGTAATAATTTTGAAAAATGAAGGAGAATTTATCGTGCAGGGAATTGATTTTCAGGAAGACAAGTGGCATGAGGAATGTGGTGTTTTTGGCATTTATTCTCATCATGACGATGTTGCTCTGAATACTTATTGGGGCTTGTTTGCGTTGCAGCACCGCGGCCAGGAAAGCACCGGTATTGCTGTGACAGATGGCAGCAGTATGCAGATCAAACGAGGTATGGGGTTGGTTCCCGACGTTTTTAAGGACGGAGTTGGTGAGCTTTGCGGTCACATCGCCGTCGGTCATGTTCGCTATTCAACGACTGGTGCGAGCATGCCTTTCAATATTCAGCCGTTAAAGGTTTATTTTGATGGCGGCAATCTTGCCTTGTCACATAACGGCAATCTGACTAATGCTTGCGAGCTGCGTATGAAGCTTGCTAAAGATGGCGTTGTTTTTCAAACTACGGTTGACAGTGAAGTTGTGCTCAGCCTGATTGCCCGTTCCCGTAAGGAGAAGATTGAAGATCGTGTAGCAGAAGCTGCCAATGAAGTAAAAGGAGCTTTTGCCTTTGCTATCATGACAGACGACAAATTGATTGCGATGCGTGATCCGTTTGGTTTTAGGCCTCTGTGTCTGGGCAGATTAGAACATGGCTGGGTAGTGGCCTCTGAGTCCTGTGCACTTGATCTTGTGGGCGCTGAATTTATCCGCGACATTGCACCGGGTGAAATGATCATTATCGAAGATGATGATGCGGAGCCAAGAAGTTTTATGTATGCTGATAATATGCCGGCCAAACCTGCGCATTGTGTATTTGAATATGTATATTTTGCTCGTACTGACAGCGTGATTGATAAACAAAGCGTTTACGAAGCTCGTCTTAATATGGGCCGTGAACTCGCCAGAGAGACTAAAGATATTAAGGCTGATATTGTTATTTCTGTGCCTGACTCAGGTACGGCAGCAGCTATCGGCTATGGCTTGGAAGCAGGGATTCCTTTCGTCGAAGGTTTGACTAAGAATCGCTACGTTGGCCGCACCTTCATTCAGCCGACGCAAAAGCAAAGACAAAATGCTGTACGTTTGAAATTGAATGTAGTTGCTCCTCTTGTCAAAGGTAAATCTGTTGTCATGGTTGATGACTCCATTGTCAGAGGCACGACAAGCGGCAAAATCGTCAAGCTTTTGAAAGACGGCGGTGCGAAAGAAGTACATGTCTGCATAAGTTCTCCTCCGGTAACGGATCCTTGTTACTATGGTATTGATACTTCGGTACGGAAAGAGCTTATTGCTTCAACCCATACAGAAGATGAAATCTGCAAATATATAGGTGCGGATTCTCTGCATTATATTTCCAAAGAAGGTTTGAAGAGAGCTTTTAATTCGCTTGATTCTGAAGGTATGTGTTACGCCTGCTTTGATGCCGGTTATCCGGATAATGCGGAAAATGTTGTACGTCAAGGCTCGAAATATTTGTTTGAGAACAATAAATAGGAGATGAGAGAATGAAAGAGCAGGAAAAGAAGCAAATATCTTATCGCGATGCTGGTGTGGATATAGACGCAGGTGAAAAAGCAGTAGAATTAATGAAAGCAAGTGTAATGTCTTCTTATCGTCCGGAAGTTTTGGGCGAGCTCGGAGCTTTCAGTGGTTTGTTTGCTCTAAATACAGGAAAATATAAAGAACCGGTGCTTGTTTCAGGTACTGACGGTGTAGGCACGAAATTGAAGCTGGCCTTTATGGCAGATAAACATGATACTATCGGACAAGACGTAGTTGCTATGTGTGTCAACGATGTGCTGGTACAAGGTGCGGAACCATTATTTTTCCTAGACTACATAGCTGTAGATAAGGTTGTGCCAGAAAAAATAGCGGCAATTGTAAAAGGTGTGGCTGATGCCTGCAAAATGTCCGGTTGTGCGTTGATTGGCGGCGAAACTGCAGAAATGGCAGGGTTCTACGCCAAAGATGAATATGATATTGCTGGTTTCTGTGTTGGTGTAGTTGAAAAAAGCAAAATTATTGATGGCAAAAAAGTTGCTCCTGGCGATGTGCTTTTCGGTTTGCCTTCGACAGGTGTTCATTCCAATGGTTATTCTTTAGTACGCAAAATTTGTTTTGAGGTTCAAGGTTTTGAGATGTCTACGACGATTCCGGAGTTTGGCTGCACTTTAGGTGAAAAACTGTTGAAGCCGACTCGTTTATATCCTTCAACAGTACTGCCTATGATTGAAAAATTTAATATTCACGGTATGGTTCATATTACCGGCGGTGGTTTCTATGATAATATGCTCAGAGCGCTGCCGGAAGACTGCGATGCTGTGATTGACGCCAGTTCCTGGGAAATTCCAGTAGTTTTCGAAAAACTGCAGGAATGGGGAAATGTAGATTGGCATGAGATGTATAGGACATTCAATATGGGTGTCGGCATGGTAATCATAGTTGCTCCGGAAGAAGCTGAAGCAGTTCGTGCTCATTTGCAGGAAACCGGCGAAGTTTTCTATGAAATCGGTACGATTGAAAAAGGTTTACATAAAACCATAGTGAAAGGCGGCGTTTTTGGTGAATAACCATAAAATTGGCGTATTGGTCAGTGGCCGCGGCAGTAATCTGCAGGCAATCATGGATAAAATTGCCGAAGGTTCGCTGCCACTGGAAGTAGCCGTGGTTATAAGCGACAAAGCAGATGCTTTTGCTTTGGAGCGGGCCGAAAAGGCTGGCATTCCTAACTTTGCTGTTATAAGAAAAGAATGTGCTGACAAAAAAGAATTTGAAGGAAAAATAGACGAGATATTACGCGCACATGGAGTAGAGTTAATTGTGCTGGCTGGCTTTATGCGTATCCTCGGACCGGATTTTGTATCTGGCTGGCGGCATAAGATAATAAACATCCATCCTGCGCTTTTGCCTAGTTTTACAGGTCTTGACGCACAGGGACAAGCGATTCGCTATGGTGCTAAAGTATCTGGCTGTACTGTCCATTTTGTTGATGAAGGTATGGACACCGGACCGATTATTCTGCAGAAGGTTGTACCGGTTCTTGATGATGATACCGAAGATACTCTTGCTGCACGCATACTGGAACAGGAACACAAAGCTCTTCCCGAGGCTCTTTCTTTGTGGGCAGCGGGCAGTCTGGCTGTTCAGGGCAGAAAAGTAACAATTACTAATTAAACGGGACAGGTGATGAAGATGAAAATTAAAAGAGCACTTCTAAGTGTTTCCAACAAAACAGGCATTGTGGAATTGGCAAAATTCCTGCATGAGATAGGCGTGGAGATTATTTCCACCGGCGGCACGATGCAGGCAATTCGTGAAGCAGGTATTCCTGTGACTTATGTCAGTGATGTTACCGGTTTTCCGGAAATTATGGATGGCCGTGTAAAAACCTTGAATCCAAAAATTCATGGCGGTATCCTTGCCGTTCGCAGCAATCCTGAGCATATGGCTGCTCTTGCCAAACATGACATAAAACCAATTGATATTGTTGTTGTTAATCTCTATCCTTTTAAAGAGACAATTGCCAAACCGGGAGTAACGGAAGCCGAAGCAATTGAAAATATCGATATTGGCGGTCCTGCAATGCTGCGTGCTGCAGCTAAAAATTTCCGCGATGTGATTATTGTTACTAATCCGGCAAGATATACCAGCTTGATGGCGATGTTGTCTCAACACGGTGATGCTGACATTACTACGCGTAAAACACTGGCTAAAGAAGCTTTTAACCATACATCAGAATATGATGCGGCTATTACTGCTTATTTGGAAAAACAACTGGCTGCAGGTAAATAACAATAGTTGGGGGAAAAGTAATGCGTATTTTAGTTATTGGCGGCGGCGGCAGGGAACATGCACTTGTCTGGAAACTAGCGCAAAGTCCTAAAGTCGATAAAATATTTGTATGTCCGGGCAATCCGGGTATGAAAAATCTGGCAGAATGTATAGAACTGCCCTTGACTAATCTGGAAGCAGTCGCTGATTTTGCTGTGAAAGAATCAATTGAGCTGACAGTAGTTGGGCCAGAAGCTACTCTTGTTGCAGGTATTGCTGATGTTTTCCACAAACGTGGCTTGACTATTTTTGGACCTACAGCGGCTGCGGCTGAAATTGAAGGTTCTAAGGCTTTTTCTAAGCGCTTGATGGCTAAATACGGCATACCAACTGCTTTCTTCAAAATCTGTGAAGACATTGAGACTGCCAAAGCTTATATTATGGAAAAAGGCGCTCCAATCGTTGTGAAGGCTGATGGCCTTGCTGCCGGTAAGGGCGTAGTTGTTGCTATGACGGAAGCAGAAGCTTTGGCTGCGGTAGATGATATGATGGGAGACCTTAAGTTCGGCGGAGCTGGCGCACGTGTCGTTCTCGAAGAGTATATGGAAGGCGAAGAAGCTTCCTTGTTGGCTTTTACAGATGGTGATACTATTGTGCCGATGTTAGCTGCACAGGACCATAAAAGAGTCTATGACGCTGACGAAGGACCAAATACGGGTGGTATGGGTGCCTATGCTCCTGCACCGGTGATGACCGATAAATTAAAAGAAAAATGTGTAGAGCTGGTTCTTAAACCTACCATTGCAGCTATGAAGGCTGAAGGCAGAAAGTACCAAGGTTGTCTCTATGCTGGGTTGATGATTAAGGGCGACGAGATTAAGGTTGTAGAATTTAATGCTCGTTTTGGCGATCCGGAAACTCAGGTTGTATTGCCTCTCCTGGCAAGTGATCTTGTGGAAGTAATGTTAGCCTGTGCAAAAGGTTGTTTGCATGAAGTTAAGGTCGAGTGGTCTGATAAGGCTGCTGTCTGCGTCGTTATGGCCTCCGGTGGCTATCCGGGAAATTATGAGCAGGGTCTGCCGATAACAGGTCTTAAAGAAGCAAATTCTTTGGCTGATACGATTGTTTTTCATGCTGGTACCAAGAAAATCGGAGACGCAATTGTTACGGCTGGTGGACGTGTACTTGGTGTAACAGCAACTGGCAGCGATATACGTGCGGCTAAAGACAAAGCTTATGCCGCTGTGAAGTTAATTGATTTCAAAGATGCGCATTATCGGCATGATATTGCCTGGCGTGCCTTGAAGGATAAATGATGACAAAGCGTACCATTGTTAAAAACGTAGCAGTGGTGCGCTTTTCAAATTTTTTGAAAAAATGTACGAAAAGTAACAAAAAAAGTTTGCTGTACAAGAAGTTTAGTGGTAGAATATTGTAAAATATTTTAGGAAAAGGATGGTTGATGATGGCTTTTATTTATGAAGAGGCGGCGCATACATTCAGTGAATATTTATTGGTACCTGGTTATTCAGGCGTAGAGTGTGTTCCGGCTAACGTTGACTTACAAACTCCACTTGTAAAGTATAAAAAGGGCGAAAAACCGGCTATCACAATGAATATTCCTTTGGTTTCCGCAATTATGCAATCCGTATCTGATGACAAAATGGCGATTGCGTTATCAAAAGAAGGCGGAATTTCCTTTATTTATGGTTCCCAATCAATTGAGAGCGAGGCAGCTATGGTTGCACGTGTTAAGACTTACCGTGCAGGTTTCGTTACTAGCGATTCTAATATTACACCGGACAGTACGCTCGCTGATATTTTAAGATTGAAGGAGAGAACAGGTCATTCCACTATTGCAGTCACCTCAGATGGTACAGTCAATGGTAAACTGGAAGGCATTGTTACTAGCCGCGATTATCGTGTCAGCCGTATGGATTTGAACACGAAGGTCTCAGAATTTATGACTCCGATTGAATCCATGATTGTTGGCAACAGCAGTACTTCTCTTAAAGAAGCAAATGACATAATCTGGGACAACAAACTGAATACTTTGCCGATTATTGATGATCAAGGGCGTTTGCTCTACATGGTATTCCGCAAGGACTATTCTTCCCACAAAGAATATCCTTTGGAATTATTGGATGATAAGAAAAGACATATTGTTGGTGCTGGTATTAATACCAGAGACTATGCAGAACGTGTTCCGGCACTTGTAGAAGCTGGTGCAGACGTACTTTGCATAGACTCATCTGAAGGTTTCAGCGAATGGCAGAAATTAACCTTGGATTGGGTTCGCGAAAAATATGGCGATACTGTTAAAGTTGGTGCCGGTAATGTCGTTGACAAAGAAGGTTTCCGCTTCCTTGCTGAGGCAGGTGCTGACTTTATCAAAGTAGGTATCGGTGGTGGTTCCATCTGTATTACCCGCGAACAAAAAGGTATTGGCCGCGGCCAGGCAACTGCTTTGATTGAAGTTGCCAAGGCTCGTGATGAATATTTTGAAGAAACCGGCGTTTATGTGCCAATTTGTTCTGATGGTGGTATTGTATACGATTACCATATGACTCTGGCTCTTGCTATGGGCGCTGATTTCATGATGCTTGGCCGTTATTTTGCCCGCTTTGATGAAAGCCCGACCAACAAAGTAAACATTAATGGCAGTTACATGAAAGAGTACTGGGGTGAAGGATCCAATCGCGCCCGCAACTGGCAGCGTTATGATATGGGCGGCGCTTCCAAGCTGTCCTTTGAAGAGGGCGTTGATTCCTACGTTCCTTATGCCGGCAGTCTGAAAGATAATGTAACTCTTTCTTTAAATAAAGTTCGTTCTACTATGTGCAACTGCGGAGCTCTTACGATTGATGAACTTCAGAAAAATGCTAAACTGACGCTTGTTTCCTCAACCAGTATTGTTGAAGGCGGCGCTCACGATGTTATTCTGAAAGATACTAATCTTACTAATAATTACATAAAATAAAAAGAAGTTTTATGACGGCCCCTTGGTGAAACAATAATGTATACATTTTTAATGTATTGACACAAATTGTTCACAAAGGTTAGAATTAACCTATTAATAAAAGGAGAAAGGCTGTGTAAAGATGAACTTTTCCAAGAAATTTTTGAGCATTACAGTTTGTGCATTGTTGCTCGCATCTCTCGCACTTCTTGCTGGATGTGGCGGCGATAAAAAAGAAACAAAGAAAGTTTTGAAAGTCGGTATGGAATGCGGTTACGCTCCTTACAACTGGACTCAGACAAATGCTGACAACGGCGCTGTTAAGATTGCCGGCAGCTCTGAATATGCTAATGGCTATGATGTTATGATCGGTAAGTTGTTAGCTGAATCAATGGGAGCAACTTTGGAAGTGCACAAGATTGAATGGGACGGACTTGCACCGGCAGTAGCTTCCGGTAAAATCGATGCTGCGATAGCTGGCATGAGCATTACCAGCAAACGTAAAGAAAGCGTTGATTTCACAGTTCCTTACTATTATGCTAATGTTGTTGGTTTGGTACGCAAGGATTCACCACAAGCTTCTGCTAAAAGCGTCGCTGATCTGAAAGGCGCTGTAGCTACCTCCCAATTGAACACTATCTGGTATGACTTGATTGACCAGATCCCGGAGGTTAACAAATTACCTGGAATTGAAAACGTTCCTGGTATGATTGTTGCTCTTAAGTCTGGTAAATGCAATTTGATTGTCACTGACATTCCGACAGCAATGGCAGCTTCTTATGCTAACAAAGAACTTGCTGTATTGGAATTTGCAGCTGACAAGGGTTTTAAAACTACAAAAGAAGATGTTGAAATTGGTATAGCAGTCAAAAAAGGCAATGCAGATTTGGTAAAATCTATGAATGCTAAGCTTAGCAAAATGACTGAAGCAGACTTCAAGAAAATTATGCAGGATGCTATTAAAATTCAACCGTTAGCAAAATAAAGTTGTTTCATTATACGGGACGGCATTGCCGTCCCGTATTTGACTTATGGTTAAGCGGACAAGGTGGGAATAAAAATGACAACGATGCCGACTACCTTTTTTGAGTGGGTACTCTTCTTATTACAGCAATACGGCTGGCTTTTCGTGAAAGGAGCATTAGTTACTCTTCTGTTGGCCTTGGTGGGAACTTTCATAGGCTGCATTATTGGTTTCATCGTAGGTATAATTCAGACAATTCCTGTTGACCCTAATACGGGTACAGTCAAAAGAAATTTTTATAGATTTGTACGTTGGCTGCTTGATGCCTACGTCGAAGTATTCCGCGGCACACCGATGATTGTGCAGGCAATGGTTGTTTATTATGGCTCGATGAGTCTTTTTAATATTGATATGTCAGCTATGTTTGCCGGCTTTTTGGTTGTTTCCATTAATACTGGTGCTTATATGGCAGAAACTGTTCGCGGCGGCATTAACTCTATTGATCCCGGCCAGACCGAGGCAGCTACTGCAATAGGTATGAATCATTTTCAAACTATGCGTTCAGTCATTTTACCGCAGGCGCTGCGTAATATTATGCCGCAAATTGGCAATAACTTAATTATTAATATCAAAGATACTTCCGTATTGAATGTTATTTCCGTAACAGAACTTTATTTTTCTTCAAAGTCTGCGGCAGGTGTCTACTATAAGTATTTTGAAGTGTTCTTTATTACTTGCGTTATTTATTTTGTGATGACTTTTACTGTTTCCCGCATTTTGCGCTGGATTGAAGGCAAAATGGAAGGCCCCCGCGATTACCAACTGGTAAGTTATGATCCGATGCAGGATCCTTGCGGTCATTTTCAGTTACCGTCACTGAAGAAGGGACAGGATAAATAGTATGGAAGCACAGAAAAATATTCTTGAAATAAAAGATTTGAAGAAAAGCTTTGGCGACAGAGAAATTCTGAAGGGTATTGATTTTTCCGTAAATAAAGGCGATGTTGTATGTATTATCGGACCATCAGGTTCAGGCAAATCGACTTTAATTCGCTGCATTAATTTTTTGGAAACACCTACAAGCGGCGAGATATGTTACAATGGCGAGAATGTGTTAAGCAAGTACAGGGATCTTGCTTTGTATAGAACAAAAGTAGGTATGGTTTTCCAACAATTTAACCTTTTCAACAATATGACTGTATTGGAGAATTGTGTTGTCGGTCAGGTCAAAGTTCTGAAAAAGGGTTATGAAGCTGCAAGACAAACGGCGATGAAATATTTGTATTATGTCGGTATGGCAGATTATATTAATGCCAAACCGCATCAATTATCCGGTGGTCAGAAACAAAGGGTTGCAATTGCCAGAGCGATGGCACTGGAGCCTGAAGTTTTGCTTCTCGATGAACCGACTTCTGCGCTTGATTCTGAAATGGTCGGCGAAGTGCTGACAGTAATGCGTGAATTGGCAGAAGCTGGACTTACGATGATAATAGTAACGCACGAAATGGCTTTTGCCCGCGAAGTAGCGTCAAAAGTCATCTTCATAGATCAAGGTGTTATAGCTGAAGAGGCAACGCCTGATATTATTTTCAAAAATCCATCTAATCCACGTACGAAAGAGTTTCTCTCCCGGTTCAATCAGAATAATTAAAGGATTAAAGCCTCTGTTTGTGGAAACTACAAGCAGAGGTTTTTGTTTGTTCAATTTAAAGCGAGGCATGAATATAAATGAAAAAATATGTTTTAATGGTGCTGTTGGTGCTTTTCGCAAGTCTGGCAGAAGCTAGCGGACGTATTTTATTTGTACCGCTTGATGATAGACCTGTCTGCCTTGATTATACTGTAGATGCTTTCAAGGCTGCCGGCTGGGATATACAAACGCCGCCGCGTGACTTGCTTGCATCTTACAATCATAAGGCCGATCCGGAAAAGCTTTTTGGCTGGTTAGAAAGTAATGTGCCTGGAGCTTCTGCTGTAGTTTTATCAAGTGACAGTATGATTTATGGCGGCTTGGTAGCTTCCAGAACACACAATTTTTCAGAGAAAGAGCTGGTAGAGCGTACGACAAGATTATTGCAGTTTAAGAAGCAATTTGCTGGTATAGCTGTTTATGTTTTTACAACTGTAATGCGCTCACCAAAGGCGAGCAGCGCGCCGGTCGAACCTGCTTATTATAAGCAATTCGGCGGTCAGATTTTCCGCTTAGGAGAATTGGCGGATAAAAGCGAGGTCGTTGGACTTACTAAGCGTGAAGCTAAAGAGATGCTGAGTCTGAGCAAGGCGATACCAGCAACTGTATTGCATGACCTTTATAATCGGCGCAGCATGAATTTGGCAGTAACTGAAAGACTGCTGACGGGTACAGAAAATGGTAGTTTTGATTATTTGCTGTTAGGACGTGACGATACAGCATTATATTCCGATGCTCATCGTGATGCACGCAAGCTGGAAATGATCAACGCACAACTTTTGCAGCGTAAAGTGCGTTTTTTTGCTGGCGCTGATCAGTTGGGCATATTGCTCGTTAATCGCGCTATTAATAAAGATAATAGTGTCGTACCGATCGTTCATGCTTTTTATACTGAAGGTGTTGGTGAAAATACTATACCTGCATACGAAGACGAGACGGTTAGAACGAATGTCAGAAGTCAGATTTTGGCGGCAGGTGCCTGGCCTGCTCCTGGTATTAAGTACGCTGATTTACTTATGGCGGTTAATACGCCGTTTGATGGTATTACGGTGCAAAGCAATGATGTAAGTAATTCAGTGACATTAAAAAAGGAGAAACAAGTTTTTCTTAAAAAAGTTGGAGAATACATACAGGAGCATAAAAATGTTGCCATAGCTGATATCGCTTATGCCAACGGCGCTGACAATGCACTTGTACAAGGGCTTTTTCATCAAAGACTAGCGTGGTCGCTTGCAGCTTATGCAGGGTGGAATACAGCCGCTAATACGATTGGGTTTGCTCTTGGGCAAGGATTGCAGGCAGTTTACTTAAATCCAGAGGAAAAGAAGGAGCTACTACTTGTCAGATATCTAGATGACTGGGCATATCAAAGCAATGTGCGTGAGAAAGTCAGGAAGGAACTAGTCTGGCCTAGACAATGGAATGATGGAGCATTTGGTTCAGGACAAAAACTCTTTCTGGAAAGCAGCATTACTGAAAAAATGAAGAGTTTCATCAAGCCCTATATTACATCGGAGACTATCAGCAAGTGGCAATTTACGTTGCCTTGGAATAGAACTTTCGAAATAAAAATTGATAAACGCTGAAGAAAAAGTCCCTGTTCTTTTTTGCTATAAAGCAAAAAAGAACAGGGACTTGGTATTTCCCAGGGAATTAGTCTTTCCAGGGGACGGCTTTCTTTTCCAACCATTGCAGGAATAAGTGGAACATTAATCCCAGTAATGAGAGGACAATTACGCCAGCCATTAATTTGTCTGTGATCATCAGATCGCCATAGTGGAGGATAAGAGCACCAATACCTTCTTGTGCGGCAATCATTTCAGCTGCAACAAGAAGAAGCAGGGAAGTTCCGGCAGCAAGGCGCAGACCGGCAAAGATAACCGGTAAAGCACTTGGCAAAACTACGCTTTTCATGGTAAGCCACCAACTGGCATTAAAGCTTACGGCAACTTTTATTAATAACGGATCAACGTTTTTGACGCCGGAGTAGGTGTTCATAGCTACAGGGAAGAAGACACCCATAGCAATTATCGTAATTTTGGAAAGTTCGCCGATGCCAAGCCAAAGAATGAAGAGTGGCAGAAGGGCAATTTTTGGAATAGGATAGAGCGCTTGCACTATAGGCGTGCCGATGCGGTCGCCCAAAGCAGATGTGCCGGTAACCATACCAACGGCAAGACCAATGAAACTTCCCAACAGGAAACCTGTGGCAATACGTGTCATGCTTGCTGCTAGACTGCGGCCTATTTCACCATTTAGTGTCATATTCAGCAAGGCGCTAAGGATGCCGCTTGGAGCAGGCAGAAAAAGCGCAGAAACAAAACCAGTACGGCAGATGGCTTCCCAAAGACCAAGAAGGCCAAGTATGGCCAAAACAGAAACCCAGGACGGGTAAGTTTTTTGCCAATGGAGCATTCTATTTTGAACTTTGTAATCAGCCATTTGCTTCCACCTCCATCAAAGCAGCACGAGCATCCTGACTGATATGCTCCCAGATGATACGTACGTATTCGTCAATAGCCTGAGAGTGTTCTGGGTTTTCACGTTCAGGGCGCGGTATATTGATAGTCAGAATTTTGCTGATACATCCGGGACGGCGCGACAACAAAACAACTCTGTCGGCCAAGAGAACTGCTTCCTGGATGTTGTGTGTGACATAGAGGGTGCTCAGACGTGTTTTTTCCCACAAGGTAACTAATTCTTCCTGCATGATGGTTCTTGTCTGAGCATCAAGGGCAGAAAAAGGTTCATCCATCAAGAGCAGATCGGGATTGATTACGAGAGCTCTGGCAATGCCTACACGTTGACGCATGCCGCCAGAGAGTTGGTGCGGGAAAGCTTTTTCAAAACCGTTAAGTCCAACCATTTCTATATAATGAGAAATACGTTCTTTTTGCTCATTCTTGGGAATAGCAGCGGCTTCTAAGCCGAATGCTATATTATCGTAAACTGAACGCCAAGGGAAAAGGCCTGTCTCCTGGAAAACAATGCCTACAGCAGGAACATGTGCCGTTGATGCTTCTGTAAAATAAATACTGCCGCCGGAAGGCTCTAACAGGCCGGCGGTTAAATTAAGCAGGGTTGATTTGCCACAGCCGCTGGGACCTACCAGAGCAACAAACTCTTCTTCTGCAACAGTCAGGTTTATATCTTCCAAAACTGTAAGTTGTTGACCATGGACATTAGCAAAATTTTTGCTGACACCATCAATGACTAATTTCATTGTGCTTCCTCCGTGTGCCTAAAAATAAAGAGCGGACGTTTGGTCCGCTCTTGGATGCGCATTATTTTTTGAGCGCTTTTTCCAATAAACTGGTGTTTACAACCTGTGCAGGATCAAGTTTGCCATTTATCATGTTATGAGAGCTATACCATTCAATCTGTGTTTTGATGTCGCTGGCAAGAAGTTTACCATCACGGTCAATATAAGGCAAGCCTGCTTTTACGTCTGCAACAGGTGCCTTGGTATATTTTGCGATGATATTAACAATTTCATCTAATTTTTCTGGGGATTTTTTGGCGATGGCCGCGTCATAATAATAGTTGCAGGCTTTTATGTAAGCACGCAGGAATCTAACGGCTGTATCTTCTTTTTTTACAAAATCAGGTGAGAAAAAAATACCGGAAGTTTGGTAAGGGATAACATCGCCAACCTGACTTATGAGTTTTGCATAGCCAGCAGTTTGTGCTTTTGTAACGTTAGGTTCGTTAAGAATACAGGCATCAATTTGCTTGCTTTCCAAAGCTGCCATGATAGCGCTCAATTTGCCAAGCGGCACGAGTTCAACGTCTGAAACAGCAAGTCCTTTGCTTTCAAGCAGCCTGCCGACCATGTAATGGAAGGTAGAACCGATTTGGGTTATGCCTATGCGTTTGCCTTTTAAACTTTCTATTGATGTTACACCAGCGGCATAAGCGTCGCTGTTAGCCAGGAGCGCAGAAGAGGGGAAACCTTTTTGTTCTCTTCCTTTGTCAGCCACTATAGCAAGTTTTTGATTGCCAGCGGCCATGTTGTACAAGCTGGCAGTAATGCCTGTAGCACCTACATCGACTTTGGATGAAGCCGTTGCTACAGCGATTGGGTGAGCTGCGTCAAACCATTCTGGTTTGATATCCAAATTTTCTTCAGCAAAAAAACCTTTGTCAAGCGCAATGAAAAGTGGTGCAGAACTCGTCAATCTTAACATGGCCAGAGAAACTTGTACTTTTTCTTTGGCGGTATCCTTTTTTTGTTCGGTTTTACTGCAGCCAGTGAAAAGCACCGAAATGCAGACCGCCAGGAGCGTGGCGATTATTTTTTTCATCAAACTTCCCCCTTGAATCTTGCGTTTTGTTCGTGCATATAGCTCTTTTGGAGCTGCCATAGACTATTGTATCGTATAATAATAGAAAAAACACGTATTTTATTAAAAAAAGTTTATTTTTGTAATGGTTTTGTCTTTTTGGAGTTAACGTAAAATAATGTTTGGCAGAGAAAAAACTTTCGGTAGTGGACATCTGTTGTTATAATGAACATGTAATAGTTGGGAGGTATATAAATTGAAATCGTATAATATGAAGATGAAGACAACTCTGGCTTTTTTAGCAATTGTTTGTAGCTTTGCCGCTGCGCCTGTAACATTTGCTGAGCAACCTGAGACAACGGTTCCGGTACAAGCAGTTTTAGCAGCTCAGAATAAGACGGCAAGTAATATTTTTGCTGATGCAGTACAACGAGGTGAGCTTTTAGCAACAGCTTACGGTGATGTTGATGGTGATGGTCAAGAGGAGAAAGTCCTTCTGATGGGCAACAAATTCAGCAGTGATTCGCATTACTATATCAAGCTATACCTTCTTGTCAGAGATACAAAGACTGACAGTATTAAGGGGGCAATACGGCCTTCTATTGCTGGTGGTTATGATTGCAGCCTGCGTCTTGCCGATGTTACCGGCAATGGTGTTGAAAACATACTAATTGCTGCACCGACAGGGGGCAGTGGAGGTATTGTGGATTATAGAATTATCGACTTTACCGACAATCAACCAAGAGAAATATTCACGGCAGAAGATAATCAAGGTATACAGATAGGAGGAAATTATCTCTCTGATTACAAAGTGCGTATCACTTTTGGCGACAAAGGAAAAGAAGTGGTTATGAGCGTCCCAACAGATCTAGGTTTTTATGGCTACCTTAAGGTTTATGACGAAGATGGAAATCTTTTGAAAGACTATTATCATCCTTATGGGCAGTATTTATCTGGTTTGCTGCTTTTGGATGCTGATGGCGACGGCATTGCGGAACTTATCACTACGCAGCGGATAGTAGGGATTAATAATACTGATACTTTGGGCTATGTGCGTGCTGTTTGGCGCTATACTGCAGCAGGCTGGCAGCTTGACAATTATACTTTCCAAAGCAAACTTGACTCACTTGGACATAATATTGAACATGAAAACTATATCGGTTTAGGTGGCTATAAGGTTTTTCTGGAAAAGGCTGTTGTCGGCCGAACAGTTATTGGTTACCCTCGTATCAGTAATGCAGGCAAAGGTGGTACGCAGTGGAAAATCAACGCCCAAATAGAAAATTTTGTGCGTGCACAAATTGATGAGATCAGAAATAAAGGTTATCTTGAAATGAATTATGAGATAAAATATGGCGGATACAAATTGCTCAGCATACTAATGACAGGCAAAAAAGATGGTAAAAACGGCACCGAAGACATTTTTAAGGCTTTTAACTTTGACATGTCTACCGGCGAACTTGTTCCACTAGAAAACTTGCTTGGAAATGACAAAAAAATGTGGGAAAAAGTTGGCGAAATAAGCGCTAAACAAGGGAATAAGGTACTGAAGGATACAATTATGGACTATTATTTTGATGGTGAAAATTTTGTTTTTTTACAACGAAATGAAGAAAAGCAACGCATAGAACAGATCAGCGTTTCCAAAAAAGAGCTTGCAAGATACTTTGCAAGTAATAAAATATAAAAAACTGACTGAGTAGTCAAAAGAAGAAAAACGAAGTATAAATGAGGAATAATGAGAAAAAATACCATAATTGCGTTTAATCGGGTTTGCGTTTGCTGGTGTGACAAACTATAATGGAGACTGTGTTCTTAAATATTGGAACAATGGGATTTAGGTAGTGCTTTAACTGGTATTACTTTTGATGGAGGAGGATACAGATGTTAGGGAAAAAGAAAGTTATGGCGCTTGCATTGGTTGTTGCGTCTATGCTTGCTGTTACTGGCTGTAGCGGTAAACAAGCGGCAGGACCTTCAGAGACACTGGTAAAAACGATGCAGGTCATAAAAAGAGACACGCCTATTATTTACGAATATTCTGGCTTTGTGGAAGCCCAAAATGAAGTTCAAATGAAAGCGCGCGTTACTGGTATGATTACAGAAAAATATGTTAGCGGTGGTGACAAGGTTGAGAAGGGGCAACTGATGTTTGTTATAGATCCGCGAACTTATCAGGCAGCTTCCTGGAATTATCAGGCACAAGTTGCCAGCGCCCAGGCTGATTTAAGCCGTGTTCGCCGGGATGCGGACCGTTATCAGAAATTGTATGAACAAGGTGCTATTTCTAAGCAAACGTTAGATAATACTATGGCTGAGCTGGAGCAGAGCGAAGCTAAGGTTGCAGCTCAAAAGGCACTGTTGGCATCTGCGCAAGTTGACTTAGGCGAAACAAATGTTGTTGCACCTTTCAGCGGCAAAGTGTCGGCTAACGATTTGGCTGTTGGTACTTTTGTTACGGCAGGAACAACAGTCTTGGCTACTCTTTCTAACAGTGATCCTGTTAGGGTTAAATTCAGTCTTGCTGAGGCTGAATATCTTAAACTTATGGCAGCTAAAGCTGAAGATGGCAGTGCACCTCTGGAAAACCTGACGATAGTACTTGCTGATGGGTCAACATATCCCTTGAAAGGTAAGCTGACACAAGTTGATCGCAGTATAAGTGAAGGCACGGGTACCTTGACTCTGAAGGCTGAGTTCAATAATCCAGATAAAGTGCTTTTGCCTGGCATGTTTGCTCATCTGCAGGCCAATATTGGAACGAAAAAGGATGCTCTGCTGGTACCGCAGCGTGCTGTAACAGAAATTATGTATAAGACTTTTGTCTACGTAGTTAACAGTGAGAACAAAGTTGAAATGAAAGAAGTAAAACTGGGTGCTCGTGTTGGGAGATTGTGGGTAGTTGAAAGCGGTCTTGACGGTACAGAGAATATTATTGTAGAAGGTACTCAAAAGGTTAGAAAAGGTTCTGCTGTTAAGACAGAACCTATGACTGAACAGGATCTTGATACATCTACGACAAAATAACAAGGAGGTAATAACCTATGGCACGTTTTTTTATTGACCGTCCGGTCTTTGCAATAGTGCTGGCAATTCTTATCACCTTGTTAGGAACCCTTGCCGGGTTTAATCTGCCGATAGCCCAATATCCTAATATTACTAAGCCGCAGATTACGGTATCGACGAACTATGTAGGTGCGGATTCAAAAACTGTTGAACAAGCCGTTGCCCAAGCCATAGAACAAAAGGTTAACGGTGTAGAGAATATGCTTGATATGCGTTCTACCAGTACTAATAATGGCGGCTACAATCTGGATGTATATTTTAATTTGGATAAAAATGCCGATATTGCTGCGGTAGAAGTTCAGAACCGTGTTGATCAGGCGAAGGCTTCTATGCCGGAAGAAGTTACAAGTTATGGTATAACGACAACGAAAAAAGCGGCTCAAACCATAATGTATTTTTCTCTCCATTCACCAGATCATACTTACGATGGTATGTTTTTAAAAACGTATGCGATGACTAACTTTCTTGACGCAGTTAAGAGGGTTAAAGGAGTTTCGACAGTTGATGCTTATGGGCCAGAGTATTCTATGCGTATCTGGCTGCAGCCAGATAAAATGGCACAGCTTGGTGTTACTGCAAGTGATGTTTCTACAGCTTTAACGACGCAAAACATCCAGGCACCTGTAGGTTCTATAGGTTCACGCCCGACTGCGACCGAGCAGGAATTTCAATATTCCGCTAGCGCTCAAGGACGTTTGACTAATGAAGAAGAGTTTGGCAACATAATTGTGCGTTCTTCTGACGGCAAAAACCTAAAACTTAAGGATATTGCTACTATTGGCCAAGGGTCACGTAGCGATACCTTTGTAAGTCGCCTTAATGGCGGCGATTCGGTAGTTTTCCCAGTTTATTTGACAAGTGATGCTAATGCGCTGCAAACAGTTGCAAAAATTAAAGAAGTTTTAAAAGACGCTGAAACACGTTTTCCACCAGGGATGGAGCTTACTATTGTTCAGGATAATACGACCTATATCGTGGAATCCTTAACCAAAGTTGCTCATACTTTCGTTGAAGCGCTATTATTGGTTTTATTTGTTGTTTACATTTTCCTGGGCAGCTGGCGGGCAACGCTGATACCGATGTTGGCAGTGCCTGTTTCACTGGTCGGTACTTTTGGTGCCTTTATTTTCTTAGGATTTACAATTAATACCATCAGTATGTTTGCGATGATTTTGGCAATCGGTCTTGTTGTTGATGATGCTATCGTCGTTGTTGAGGCTGTCGAACATCATATTCAGGAAACGGGATTGTCGCCAAAAGAAGCTACCTATAGAGCTATGAAAGAAGTTTCTGGTCCTGTTGTAGCTATCGCTTTTATCCTAGCTTCTGTCTTTATTCCTGTTGCTTTCCTCGGTGGTACCGTAGGACAGCTTTATAAGCAGTTTGCTTTGACTATTTCCGTATCTATGGCACTTTCTGCTTTAATAGCTCTATCGCTCACTCCGGCTTTGTGTGCGCTGATTCTAAAACCACGCACTGAAGAGAACGCTCCAAAGGGAATATTAGGAAAAATTGTTGGCGGATTTAATGCATGGTACAGCAGAGTTCTGTCCAGATACACAGTAAATGTAGAAAAAGCAATCAGACATACGAAACTTGTTGTTGCCGGCATGGCGGTAATGATTATTGTAATAGGAGTTATGGCTAAGACATTGCCGGCTGGCTTTGTCCCTGATGAAGATCAGGGAGCGTGTATTGTTGCTTTTAATTTGCCAGAGGCTGCTTCAAGTAATCGTGGCATCCAGGCAATGCTGAAAGCAGGCGAGCAAGTTGAAAAATTACCAGGTGTCAAATCAGTAATAGAAGTTTCTGGCATGGATATTCTTTCCAATGCGCCAAAAGCCAGTGCTGGTCTCTTGGTTGCCTCAATGGAAGATTTCGATAAACGCACCGTCGATGTCCAGTCTACCATCAGAAAAATATATGGTATTGGCGCTGGCATGCCTGAAATGAATATGATGGCTTTTAACATGCCGGCTTTGCCTGGTGCTTCCAGCACTGGTAACCTTGGCATGTATCTGATGAATCTTGGCGGTGACTCAACCGATCAGATGAATGCTTTGGTGCAAACCTTTCTGCAGAAGGCAAATCAGCGGCCGGAAATAAAAGTTGCTTATACAACTTTCAATACTAATACTCCTTCCTATAAATTTACCGTTGATCGTGAAAAAGCTGAATCGCTAGGCGTACCTGTTGCCAGTGTTTATACAGCACTGCAGACCTTCCTTGGCGGCTCTGAAATCAATGACTTTAACCGCTTCGGACGTACCTGGAAAGTTGTTATGCAGGCTGATGCCAAATATAGAACTGATGTCGATTCCATGCGCTTGTTCTATGTGCGCAGCAGCAATAACACGATGGTACCCTTGAATACTTTGGTAAAATATGAAAAGAGCAATACAGTACCTTCAATTACCAGATTTAATGGTGCCAGTGCCATGAAGATTGCCGGCGATGCTGCACCTGGTTATAGTACCGGTCAGGCTATGAAAGCTCTGGAAGAGGTTGCGGCAGAAGTGCTGCCTTCTACCTATACCTATGAATGGGTAGACCAAAGCCGTGATCAGATAGAATCTGGCGACAGTTCTGTTAAGGTATTTATCATTTCTTTGATCTTCGTATTCCTCTGTCTGGCAGCTTTGTATGAAAGCTGGGCTGTTCCACTGGCTGTTCTGCTTTCGGTACCATCGGCAATTTTCGGTTGTTTCCTGGTACAGTACGCACGTGGTTTGCAAAATGACGTTTACATGCAGATAGGCCTGATTACTTTGATTGGTTTGGCTGCTAAAAACGCAATTTTGATTGTCGAGTATGCCAAGATGAATATGGAAAAAGGTGAAGCGCCGATGCAGGCAGCTGTTGATGCCGCTAAACTGCGTTTGCGTCCAATACTGATGACTTCTTTCGCATTTATTCTTGGTTGTTTACCACTGGCTATTGCAACAGGCCCAGGTGCAGGTGCACGTGTTTCTATGGGTAATGCGGTTGTTGGCGGCATGACGATTACAACGATGCTGGGAATATTTGTTATTCCTGTTATGTTTGTCTTCATTGCCAGATTGTTTAATAGTAAACAAAAAGAATAGTTTAGACGATAATAATGCTCCTCCGTAAGGCGGAGCATTATTTTTTTGCAGGAATTTCAGCCTTTCTGTCGTAATTACTAGATATTCGTTTTAGACAAAAGGAGAATAGCAAAGTGAAAAAAGTCTTGTTAGGTCGTGTTTTTGTTAAGCATGTCTGGCAATTAACAAAAAGCTATTGGAAGTCGGAAGAAAAGAAGAAGGCTTTTTTACTGCTTGGCGCAATTATTGCTTTAACTTTAGCCTATGTGTACATACTTGTACTTTTAAATCAATGGAACAATGCTTTCTATACTGCATTACAGGAGTATGAAACTGACAAGATTTTCAGCGAATTGATACATTTTTCCTGGCTGGCCGCAATCTATATCATCGTTGCGGTATATGCTTTTTATCTACAGCAGATTCTTGCTTTGAACTGGCGGCGTTGGCTGACTAATGCCTATTTGGATGAGTGGCTGCACAATAAGACCTATTACCGTTTGCAAATGTTCGGTACTGTCACAGACAACCCTGACCAGCGTATTAGTGAAGATGTGAAAATGTTTGTAGAGATGACACTGCAGTTTACGATAGGCATCTTAAAAGCTTTTTGTACACTTGTTTCGTTTGTGATAATTTTGTGGCACCTTTCCGGGCCGCTGCAAGTAAATGCCTTGGGGCAGCAGGTTCATATTCCGGGTTATCTTGTTTGGGTTGCGCTTGTATATTCTATTATCGGAACCTGGGTAACGCATAAAGTTGGTCAGAAATTGGTTGGTTTAAATTTTGTGCAGCAACGTTATGAGGCTGATTTTCGTTTTAGCATGATGAGATTACGCGAAAATGCAGAAAGCGTGGCTTTTTATGAGGGGGAAAAACAGGAAGGAATAGTTTTCAAGAAGAGATTTACGCTGCTTTTAGATAATTTCTGGAAGATAGTACAAAAACAAAAACAACTTGTTTGGCTGAATTCTGGTTATTCGCAGATAGCGATTATTTTCCCGTTCGTAGTCTGTATTCCGAGATATCTGAGCAGGGAAATAACGTTAGGTGGTTTGATGCAGATTGCCACAGCATTTGGCAGGGTTCAGGATTCTCTTTCCTATTTTGTCGATATGTACACGTCGCTTGCACAGTGGCAAGCGGTGGTAGATCGTCTTATCGGTTTTGGACTTCATATGACGGAAGTTGAAACTGAGAAGCCTCAGTTGAACCTTCAGCGTGTAAAAACACTTGATAATAAAGTCAGTGTAAGAAATCTTAATTTGGAACTTCCTGATGGGACTGTTTTGCTGAAAGATATAAATTTTGAACTGCAGCCGGGAGAGAATGTATTGGTGAAAGGTGCAAGCGGCAGCGGTAAAAGCACACTTCTTAGGGCAATAGCCGGCATCTGGCCATTTGTAAGCGGCGAGATTGAATTGCCGGAGCAGGAAAAAATCATGTTTATCCCTCAAAGGCCGTATCTGCCATTAGGTACCTTAAGGGAGGCCTTGCTTTATCCGGGAACACGGCGAGGGACGGATGAAGAACTGATTGCTTTGTTGAAACTTTGTCATATAGAGTATCTTGCAGGCAGTCTTGATATGGAAGCTGATTGGTCACACGTCTTATCTATAGGAGAACAACAGCGCTTAGCTTTTGTCAGAACCATCATTTATACTCCGGAATGGTTGTTTTTGGATGAAGCGACATCAGCGTTGGACGAAGATACAGAAAAAGCAATGTATAAGCTGCTGGCGGAAAGGCTTACGGCGACAACTGTTGTCAGCATTGGCCACAGAAGTACTCTGAATAAATTTCATTCGCTGGAAATAAAACTTGATAAAATAGCAGCGTCTGCTGTTTTACAGAAAATCAGCATGTAGAGCATAAATTAAGGGGGAATTAAGTTGAGACCATTGGCTATAGCAGAAAACATTTATGATGTGGGAATTATTGATTGGACTACAAGAGATTTTCATGGATATGTTACCCCACGCGGAGTAACATATAATTCTTATCTTATTGTCGACGAAAAAATTTGTCTGATTGATTCAGTCAAGGCACCATTTGCTGATGAGTATATACAAAAAATAAGTGAAGTAGTGAATCCGGCAGACATTGATTATGTTATAGTTAATCATGTCGAACCTGACCATTCCGGTGCTTTGCCAAAATTAGCAGAAGCGGCACCGAACGCTGTTTTTTTCATTACGCAGCAGGGTAAAAACGAAGCCATTCAGCATTATGGTGATATTTTTAATTTCGTTACCGTGAAAGATGGTGACGTCCTTTCTTTAGGTAAACGTGAGCTGCAGTTTTTGCCGTTGCCAATGCTGCATTGGCCTGATTCCATGGCAACTTATTTGAAAGAAGATCAGATATTGTTTTCTAATGATGCTTTTGGACAACATTATTGTACAAGCCAGCGTTTTGATGATGAAATTGATGAGGCTATCTTGTTTTTCGAAGCACAGAAGTATTTTGCTAATATACTCTATCCTTATGCTAAGCTGGTGGAAAAAGCTTTGCAAAAAGTCAACGGATTGCCGCTTAAAATGATAGCGCCTAGTCATGGTGCTATCTGGCGCTCTTATATTGATAAGATTATTGCTAAATACAGCGGTTGGGGATCTGGAGAAAAAAATGATACATTACTCGTTGTTTATGAAACAATGTGGGGCGGTACTGAGAAGGTTGCCAGAGCTATAATGGCAGGCGCTGCAAGTACTGGTATCCCTGTAAAACTATTCAGACTGAATAGTTCTGATAACAGTCATATTGTTGCAGAACTCTTGGAGGCGGGCGGAATCCTGTTTGGTTCACCAACCTTGAACTATGGCATGATGCCAGCTATGGGCGGGCTTCTGACATATTTAAAAGGTCTCAAACCCAATAAGAAAGCAGCGGCTGCCTTTGGCACTTATGGCTGGAGTGGTGGTGCGCAAAAAGATATGGAAGAATTAATTGTTAAGGCTGGATTTGATTTGCAACCAGGTTTCAATTGTAAGTGGAAACCGCAAAGCATAGAAATGGGTGCTGCGGAAAAATTTGGCTATGAATTTGCTATAAAACTTCAAGGTAATAAATAAACAAAAAACAACGTCGACTTTTTTGTCGACGTTGTTTTTTGTTTGCTATACACCCATCAGAAAAACTTGATAAAAGTCAAATAGTCAAATATAATATAAATAGAAATTTGAGTACGCTATTTGCAATGAGAGGCGGTGAGATTTGTGAAAAATCTTGCAGATGATATAGAAAAATTTATCATCCATCAACTTTTGCTTGACGAGGAAGACCAAATATTCGTGCAAAGAAACGAGTTAGCAGACAGACTGTCGTGTGCTCCTTCTCAGATAAGCTATGTTCTAAGCACAAGATTCACGCCTGAGCGCGGATATATAGTCGAATCCAGACGAGGAAGCGGCGGCTTTGTTCGTATTGTAAGGCTTATGACAACGGAATTTCAGCAAAGAGAAAAAAGTTCAGGACAGATAGAAAACAAAATTAGACAGATTGCCAAGGCAAATGGAATTACTTACAGGGAAGCAGTTCTGCTTGCTTTTATGATGGAAGTATTAGAAGGAAGAGTAGAAGCCAGAGAGCGAGGTGCTATTTTTACAGAGGCTCTCGACAGGCTAGCAAGAACAAAAAACACAGATTGACGGACTTAGCTGCCCGCTGATGGTTGAGGAGATAAAATAGTGGCGAAAATTAAAATCCATTACGTATGTCAGAATTGTGGTTATATAACTTCGAAGTGGCTTGGTAAATGTCCTGAATGCGGCCAATGGGACACTTTGATTGAAGAGGCGGTTACACCGGAAAGTAAGGCTTCATTTTTGGCAGTTAAGGAGAATCCGCGCCCAAAGACAATAGACAGCGTTGCAATTGATGACTTAAAAAGAATGGCAACAGGTATTCGCGAATTTGACCGTGTTCTTGGCGGCGGTATAGTTCCGGGATCCTTGGTTCTGTTGGGTGGTGATCCCGGCATTGGCAAATCCACCATAGTTTTAGATGCCAGCATGAAGTTTAGCGAGAATGGTATTAAAGTACTTTATGTATCCGGCGAAGAGTCTGAAGGGCAGACGGCAATGCGGGCCAAGCGTCTGGGGCCTTCTGGAAGTGGTCTTCTTATCATGACTGCGACAGACCTTGCGGTAATTCTTGCTCAGGCGCAGGAAGTCAAGCCATCTCTGCTCGTCATAGACTCCATACAAACTATGTATAACGCGGAATTTGAGACGGCTGCAGGCAGTGTCGGACAGGTCAGGGAGTGTACTGCCAAATTACTGCGTTTTGCAAAGTCTACTGGCATTGCCGTCCTTATTATTGGTCATGTTACCAAGGAGGGTAATATAGCGGGTCCAAGGCTGTTAGAGCATATGGTCGATGTAGTATTACAATTTGAAGGTGAAAGATCATATGCTTTTCGTGTTCTACGAGCCTTGAAAAATCGTTTTGGGTCTACGAATGAAAGTGGTATTTTTTCTATGGAGGAGAGTGGTCTGAAAGAAGTAGCCAATCCTTCCGGTCTTTTTTTGGAAAAACGCGCTTTGGTAGTTCCAGGTTCGGTTGTTTGTGCCTGCTTAGAGGGTAATCGTCCTTTGCTAGTTGAAATGCAGGCGCTGGTGGCCAGAACTCCTTATGGTATGCCGCGCAGGACAGCTGTTGGTTTTGATTACAATCGTGTTAATATGTTGCTCGCGATTTTGGAAAAAAGATTGGGAATGGATTTTGGTACGCAGGATGTTTATGTCAATGTTGTCGGCGGTGTGCGTGTTACAGAACCGGCGGCTGACCTTGCGGTTATAGCATCAATTGTTTCTAGTTACCGTAATAAACCTGTAATGCCTGGAATTCTTGCTGTGGGGGAAGTAGGGCTTACTGGTGAGGTGCGCAGGGTTGGTTTTGTTGAGAGAAGAATTAAAGAGGCCCAAAATCTTGGCTTCCAAAAGTTTGTTGTTCCGACGGGAAATTATTCTGCAAAAAGTGTACCGTCTGGGATTATCCAGGTAAACACGGTAGAAGAAGCACTGGCGGCTTTTTTTGAAAAATAAAAGAGCTGCTTTCTCTGAGTGATGGTAGTTCAGAGAAAGCAGCTCTTACGTTTTTTTTTTAAGAAAGGTAGAAGAAACCCAGCGTAGCTATTGCGTTATTTTCTTCTTGCATGACACTATCCATCTTTAATCCTGCAAGATTACATAAAGCCGCCATGTAAAAGAGTGAATGACCTATTTCTTTGGAGAGAGTTTCCTTGCAGTGGGGGCACAATTCGCCATCGACGTGTGATGACATGTAGTCTTTAAGGCCAGTGAAATTAATATCTTGCGGCACGCTTTGTTTATGCGCTTCAATTTTGATGCAGCCGCATTCCGTTACGGATTTGGCGAGGGCACGATTAACGCGTGCAACCGACTCTTGATATTTCGTCATGATATCGAGAACGCTTTTGTGACGAATCAAATATTTTTCTACATTGGCTTGAAAATCTTGACAGGAATTATCTTTCATATTCAGCACCTCTCTTGGCTTAATTATAAATAAACACTTTTGGACTGTCAATTTTAAGAAATATCATTAAATATATTAAAATATGATTGACATGTAAAAAACTACATGATACAATAAAAAATTTTGACAAAGCAAATAAAATGTGCTAGAATTACACTGTAATAATGAAGGAGGCATGGCGCATGTTCGAAACAGGCGATAAGATTGTTTATCCGATGCATGGAGCAGGGATGATAAATTCGATCGAGAAACGTACCGATGAAAAAGGCGGGGTTGTCGAATATTTCATACTCGAGATGCTTTTGGGTGACATGAAGATCATGATTCCAATAAAAAATGTTGAACAAGTAGGGCTGCGGCATGTAATTAGTGAAGAAAAGCTCGCTGATATTGAAGATGTTCTGACTTCACGACCTGAAAATACCATGAAAAGCATTACGTGGAACAGGCGTTTTAATATCTATCTTGATAAAATGAAAAGTGGAGATATTTTTGAAGTTGCCGCAGTTGTAAGAACGTTGACGGTACAGGAAGAAGAAAAGAAACTTTCGACGGGTGAACGACGGCTTCTGAATACAGCACGTCAGATTCTTCTGAGTGAGGTAATGCTTGTTCGTTCTCAAAAACTTGAAGAAGCTGACAACTGGTTACATAAATTTTTCAATTAAAATTAAGTTTAAAATACGTCGTTGTTTGACGTATTTTATTTTTTTTGTTCAATATAACCTATTAAAAAATCTCTGTTTGTAGTAAGATTATGGCGTAAGAGGCTGAAAGGAGGTGTAAAAATGTTAACGAGGATTCTTAAATTAACGATAGTACTTGTTTTTGCAGTATCAGGTATGCTTTTGATGGATTACCTGGTGCCTTATCTTTCAGAGATGCTGCCTAATG
>JBFWIF010000017.1:0-31671 GCA_050256135.1 Acidaminococcaceae bacterium
CTACCAAAAGGAATCATTAACCTCATTACAGGTAAGGGTTCTAAGAGCGGTGAATTCCTGCAGCATCACACTGGTCTTGATAAATTGGCATTCACAGGTTCTACGGAAGTAGGCAGGGAAATTGGTCTTTCTGCTGCGCAGATGATCATTCCGTCTACGCTGGAATTAGGCGGCAAATCTGCTAACGTATTCTTTAAAGATGCTGATATGAGAATGGCACTTGAAGGTATCCAGCTTGGTATTTTGTTTAACCAAGGCCAGGTATGTTCTGCTGGTTCCAGAATTTTCGTGGAGGAAGCATTCTATGATGAATTCATGGCACATGTAATACCTGCTTTCCAAAAGCTCAAAGTAGGCAATCCGCTTGATATGAATACGCAGATGGGCGCTCAAGTTGATGAACGGCAGCTCAACAAAATTTTAAGTTACGTCGAAATTGGCAAGCAGGAAGGCGCCAAGGTCGCTGTTGGCGGTGCCAGATACACTGAGGGTGAAGCCGCCAAGGGCTTCTTTATGCAGCCAACTTTATTGACCGATGTTACTAATGATATGCGCGTTGCGCAGGAGGAAATATTTGGACCTGTCGGCGTAGTGATTAAATTCAAGAATGAAGAAGAACTACTTGCTATGGCTAATGACAGCATGTATGGTTTGGCTGGTGGTGTCTTTACCAAAGATATCAATAAGGCTATCAGGGTAGCCAGAGGTATCAGGACCGGCCGTGTCTGGGTAAACACCTACAATAGTTTCCCGGCTGGCACACCATTCGGCGGGTACAAGGAATCCGGTATCGGCAGGGAAACACATAAGGTTATCCTTGATCACTACACCCAGATGAAGAATATTATCATTAACCTCAATGAAAAACCAGGCGGGTTTTATGTGAAATAAAAATAAATATTGAGATTGGCAGGAATCACAAGTTGATTCCTGCTTTTTCTTTTTATATTTAAAATTGTTTTAGCTGGCTGGATGGTTAAAAATGGTACAAAAGTATTATTTGCTGAAACATAATTTTGCGGGCAAATTGTATTATTACTGGTAATTTAGTATAATAATTAACTGATTATAATTGAATTATGCATTTAAAGAAAACGGATGCTGCAATAATATCATTGATTTAATTTCGAGGTGGATAATGAGCGCTTTGCAAGAAATACAGGAAACTGTTCAAAGAACAGCAGAAGCCATAGCTGATGTCTTGAAAATAGAGGTGGAGATTGCTGACAGCAATCTCATCCGAATAGCCGGTACCGGTGAATACAAAGATCAATGCGGAAGATTTATGCAGGATAGCTTTGTCTATCAGCACGTATTGAAAACGGGCAATCCGGTTGTTATTAAAAAGCCTGGTTATCATGAACTTTGTCAACCATGCCCGAGGAAAGGCAATTGTTCTGAAAGCGGTGAAATAGCTTCGCCGATCTTGTTGAATGGAATACCGGCAGGAGTTATTGGCTTGGTGAGCTTTGATGCGCTGCAAGCTAAAAGGTTATTCAATAACGTCGAATGGATGTCACAATTTATTGCAAAAATGGCAGAACTTATCGCCGGCAATTTGCCGGAGACTGCTAATGTCAAAGATGATAACAACAAACATCTCAGGTTGGACTCCTTAGAAAAAGAGGCTATTATCAAGGCACTGGAGGAGTTTGCCGGTAATACCGGAAGCAAGGAGAAAGCAGCAAAAATTTTAGGAATAAGCAGAGCGACTTTATATCGTAAAATCAGGGAGTATGAAATTTAAAAAAATATATTTAAAAAAACTGTAGACAAATGTCTCAAAATGAGATATTCTTGTTCTAACAAAATTAAGTAGAGTTTCGAGCAGCGACGCTCTGGAAAAAGTAATTACTTTTTCCAGAGCGTTTTGTATTTACTTGAGGAGTTGGCAATAAAACGCGTAAAGCAAAATCTTGAGTTTAAAATTCAAATACGGAGATGAAAAATTAATGAATAAAATAGCCTGGGTTGAAAATAAAATGAAAAAAGCGATAGGCGTTTCTACAAATTTTCTTAGTGACGATGAAATAAAAAAGGCACAAGCCTTTCATAAAAGTTTTCCCGAGTATGCGGAAACACCGCTGCGCAAGCTGGATACTCTCGCAGCATATTTAGGGCTTGGCGGCGTTTATATCAAGGACGAGTCTTATCGCTTTGGGTTGAATGCTTTTAAAGTTCTAGGGGCTTCCTATGCAATGGCTAAATATATCGCCAAACGTTTGCAGGTTGATATAAGCGAGCTTGATTTCCCAACTTTGCAATCACCGGAAATCAGGGAGAAACTTGGCGAAATTACATTTGTTACGGCCACTGACGGAAATCATGGACGCGCCGTGGCCTGGGCGGCACGTCAGTTTAAGCAAAAAGCTGTAGTTTATATGCCAAAAGGTTCATCCCAAACTCGTCTGCGGAATATACAGGCAGAGGGAGCAGAGGCCTCAATAACTGATTTGAATTATGACGAAGCGGTTCGTCTGGCTGCTGACAATGCCAAAAAGTTCGGCTGGGTAGTCATACAGGATACTGCCTGGGACGGTTACGAGGAAATACCTGCCTGGATAATGCAGGGCTATGGCACGATTACCGCGGAAGTATTATCTCAACTAGAAAAGCATAATTGGCAGAAGCCTACTCATATATTTCTGCAGGCAGGCGTTGGTTCTTTTGCAGCTTCCATAGCTGGCTGCTTTATTTCGAGGCTTGGTGAGGCAGGACCAAAAATATCGGTTGTGGAGCCTGATTTGGCAGATTGTTTTTATCGGTCGGCAATAGCCAATGATGGTAAGCCGCGAATTGTGACTGGTGACATGGATACTATTATGGTTGGTTTGGCTTGCGGAGAGCCGAACAATATAGGCTGGGAAATATTACGGGATTACAGCGAGAGCTTTTTTTCTTGCCCTGACGCTGTTTCGGCAAAGGGTATGCGCCTTTTGGGCAATCCTCTTGGCAAGGACAGTAAGGTGGTATCAGGCGAATCTGGTGCGGTAGCAGCCGGTTTGGTAAGCCTATTGATGAAGGAAGAATCATTGCTGCCAGCAAGAAAAGCTTTAGGAATGGATCAAAATTCTTATATTCTCATAATCAGTACAGAAGGAGATACGGACCCGGAAAAATACAGACGCATAGTCTGGGATGGCGAATATCCGGTAAAAAATAACATTTGAGGAGCAGGGGAGGTGTGTTATTCATGCTTACAAAACAGCAGGAAGAAAGTCTAATTGCGCTTTGTCAGGAATTAATACAACACAAAAGCTATTCAGGAGAAGAAAACTTTGTAGGCGAGTATCTCAAGAAAACCTTTCTGGCTCTTGGGTATGACGAAGTATTCGTCGATGATTACGGCAATGTTATCGGACATATTAAAGGAAAGCAGCAAGGTAAAACAATTTTGTTTGACGGCCACATTGACACGGTGCCTGTTCCTGATGAAGGAAAATGGCAGCATGCACCATTTGGCGGCGAATTGATTGACGGTAGGATTTATGGTCGCGGCTCAACGGACATGAAAGGTGCGCTTAGCGCGATGATTCTTGGTGCACGTTTCTTTGCCGAAGAATGCAAAAAGGATTTTGCAGGCGATATTTTCGTGGCCGGAGTTGTGCACGAAGAATGTTTTGAAGGTGTGGCAGCACGAAAAATCAGTGAGAGGGTGCAGCCGGATTATGTTGTTATCGGCGAAGCTTCGGAATTGAATTTGAAAATAGGCCAGCGCGGTAGAGCGGAAATAATTGTCGAAACCGAAGGTAAGGCGGCACACTCTGCAAATCCTCAAAACGGTGTTAACGCGGTCTACAAAATGACAGAGCTTATTGCGAGAATACGCCAGCTTAAAACACCTGAACAGAAAGTTTTAGGTAAGGGAATTCTGGAACTGACGGACATAAAATCATCTCCATATCCCGGTGCTTCCGTTGTTCCTGATTATTGCAGGGTTACTTATGACAGAAGGCTGCTGGTTGGTGAAACTAAGGAATCGGTGATTGCGCCGATCAATGAACTGATTAAAGAAATGCGGCAAAATGATGCAGAATTTGTGGCCAAAGCTTCTTATTCTACCGGTACGGAAAAATGCTATACAGGGGCAGAAATTACCGGCGAAAGATTTTTCCCAGGCTGGTTATATCCTGAAGACGATGAATTTGTCCAAGCTGCTTTCAAAGGTCTGTGCGCAGCAGGTCTTGAACCAGAAATTACGCAATATTCTTTCTGCACCAATGGCAGCCATTATGCAGGCGAAGCAGGAATCAAGACCATCGGTTTTGGCCCCTCTAAAGAAAATTTAGCCCATACAGTTGACGAATATATTGAAGTAAGCCAATTAACTAAAGCAATGGAAGGCTATGCTGGCATTTTGAAAGCAGTATTTCAAAGAGGGTGAATTTCTTGAAACTCTTGATAAAGAATGGAATGATTGTCGATGGAACCGGTGAGCAGGGGTATTTAGGAAATATTTTTGTAGAGGATGGACTTATTACAGAAATAGGAAATATAAACCCGCAGTTTTTTGACAAAGAAATTGATGCCAATGGATTAGTTGTAGCTCCTGGCTTTATCGACACGCATAGTCATTCTGACTTGGAGATTTTAGTTAAGCAGCATATAGAACCCAAAATCCGCCAGGGAGTTACTACGGAGATTTTGGGGCAGGATGGCATATCACTCGCTCCGCTGCCGCTTGAATATATTTCCTCCTGGCGCAAAAATCTTGCCGGCTTAGATGGTGACAGCGACGAGATTGACTGGACCTACCAAAATACAGATGGCTATTTATCTTTGCTGCAAAACATGGGAGTAAGCCTTAATGAAGCCTACTTAGTACCCCATGGCAATATCCGCATGGAAGCAATGGGACTGGACAGCAGAAAACCTACACCAACGGAAATGCAGAAGATGTGTGATATCTTACGGCGTGAATTGGACGCAGGTGCTTATGGCTTATCAACGGGTTTGATTTATCCTCCCTGTGCATACGCTGATACTGAAGAACTGGTTGAGTTGTGCAAGGTAGTGTCACAGTACGATGGCGTTTTTGTTGTGCATCAGCGCAGTGAGGCAGAAACCATTATTCCCTCAATGCAGGAAGTACTTGAGATTGGACGCAGATCTGGCGTTAAGATACATTTTTCACACTTCAAGGTTTGCGGACGTAAGAATAGATGCTTTATCAAGGAAATGATCGAGTTGCTGGACAAAGGCCAAGAAGAAGGCCTGCGCATTTCCTTTGACCAATATCCTTATGTTGCCGGCAGTACGATGCTTGGAGTAATCTTACCGCCATGGGCGCATGACGGAGGCACAGACAAGCTGCTTGAACGTTTGGAGGATACCGAACTCCGCAAAAAAATGATTTTTGATATCGAACATGGTTTGCCTGGCTGGGATAATTTTGTTGAATTTGCTGGGTTGGACAAAATTTTTGTTACGAGTGTAAAAACAACAAAAAATGCAGAGTTGGTTGGCAAAAATCTACTGGAAATAGGAAAACTGCGAGGCAAAGATCCTTACGAAGCTGTTTTTGACTTGCTTTATCAGGAAGAAAATGCAGTCGGTATGGTCGACTTTTATGGTACTGAGGAAGACGTCAAACTGTTTCTCACCAGAAAAGAACAGAACGTTTGCACAGACGGCCTTTTGGCAGGAAAGCCGCACCCCAGGGTTTTCGGGGCATTTCCAAGAGTCTTAGGAAAGTATGTCCGGGAAGAGAAAACTTTGAGGCTGGAAGAAGCTGTTAAGAAAATGACTTCGAAACCAGCGGAAGTTTTTGGCATTCAAGGGCGTGGCGTACTTAAGACTGGCAATTATGCCGATATTGTGATATTCGATCCAGCAATTATTTTGGATATGGGGACCTATGTAGACCCTGAGCAGTTCCCGACAGGTATTGAATGTGTGTTGGTTAATGGGGAAATAGTTTTCCAATCCGGTCAGTATGCAAAGAAACTTGCCGGCAAGGTTTTACGCAAAACCAAAATTCGGTAATATGGTTTCGGCCTTATTATAAATAATTAAAAATGAAAGAGGGATCATGATGAAAAAGACTAAAATAGTAGCGGGTATCCTGGCTACATTTATGGCAGTAACGTTTCTGGTAACAGGTTGCGGAAAGTCAACTGAATCAACAACCAAAGCCCCCGCGCAGAGCAGGATAGACCAGATCAAGAAGAATGGTAAACTGGTTCTTGCTACAGGAAATTATCGCCCATTCGAGTATCATGATGAAAAAACTAATAAATTAGTAGGTTATGATATTGATCTGACTGAAGCAATTGCCAAGAAAATTGGTGTGCCGGTAGAAATTAAAGAAATGCAGTTTACCAGTTTGATACCTACATTGCAGAATGGTCAGGCTGACATTGTAATAGCCGCTATGTATCTTACCGACCAGCGTAAAGAAGTAGTTGATTTTGCTAATCCGTACATGGATACTGGCATGGTTTTGGTAGTTAACGGAGATAATAATGAAATTAAAAGTGTAAAAGACCTGGATGGCAAAGTTGTCGGTGTTAAAACAGGCGCTACCAGTGAGAAAGTTGCACAAGACCTTAAAGCTAAAGGTGCCAATATTACCATAAAAAGCTATAAAGAAACCGTCGATTATTTGATGGACATGGAAAACGGCCGTCTTGATGCTTCAATCAATGATCTTTTGAATCAGCTCGAATATAACAAGACTCATCCAAATGTCAAAATAGTCGGCGAACCATTTACGAAAGCCTCTTTGGGTATTGCTGTGAAAAAAGGGGATAAAGAATTGGTTG
The DNA here is from genome assembly GCA_050256135.1 of Acidaminococcaceae bacterium. Taxonomy (GTDB): domain Bacteria; phylum Bacillota; class Negativicutes; order Acidaminococcales; family Acidaminococcaceae; genus RZYP01. The sequence goes on from JBFWIF010000017.1 coordinate 6,765, forward strand.
ATCTTGTTAACAGCGTATTGAAAGAAATGAAGGAAAACGGCGAAGCTGATAAATTGTACAAAAAATGGTTGATGGGTACGAAGGCATAATTTTGGGAAAGGAAGTAGGGCGATGAACTTAGATTACTCCGTTATAATTGGCAAACTTCCTTTATTCATTGAGGGCTGTTGGGTTACACTGCAGATATCATTTTTTGCCTTACTTTTAGGCATGGTGTTCGGCATAGGGGGAGCCTTGTGCCGTATTTCAACCAATCGGTTTTTATCCAGAATGGCCTTTTTATATGTCTGGATAATACGTGGAACTCCGGTTATGGTTCAATTGTTTATTCTGTATTTCGGATTGCCGCAGCTGGGGATTAAAATGTCTAGTATGACGGCTGGTATATTAGGGCTTGCCATTAATACAGGTGCTTATATTACTGAAATAATCCGCGGTGGCATTCAGGCTATTGATAAAGGGCAACTGGAAGCGGCTTTATCGCTGGGCATGAAATACAGACAGGCAATGACTAGAATAATAGGTCCGCAAGCGATAAAAGTTTGCATTCCACCGCTGGTAAATCAATTTATTATGACCCTCAAAAATTCATCAATTGCCTCTTTGGTTACAATAACAGAGCTATTCCGTACTGGTGAGCAGCTTATTTATACTACCTTCCGCAGTTTTGAGGTATATACTATTGTTGCCGTTCTGTATCTGATTATGAACTCGGTATTCATGATTATTGCGGATAAACTGGAAAAAAGGATGGCAAGACAATGAATCATATTGTAGAAATGCGAAATATTTGTAAATCTTTTGGCCCGGTTGAAGTATTAAAAGATTTTAATCTGCAGGTTAATGAGGGCGAAAAAATTGTTATCATTGGACCAAGTGGTTCCGGTAAAAGTACTGTTTTGCGCTGTATCAACTGTTTGGAACCAATCCAGTCAGGCAGTATCATGTTTGAAGAACAGGAAATTAATGACAAAACCGATTTGAGCATGCTGAGAAGAAATATTGGTATGGTTTTCCAACGGTTCAATCTTTTCCCCCATAAAACAGTGCTGGAAAATGTTATTGAAGCACCTGTCATTGTCAAGGGAATGCCCAAGGAGGAAGCGCGCACGCTTGCCATGGGCTTGCTCGAAAGGGTTGGACTTGCCGATAAGTTCGACAGCTATCCCAAAGAACTTTCGGGCGGACAGCAGCAACGTGTAGCGATTGCCAGATCGCTTGCGATGAATCCGCAGATAATGCTTTTTGATGAACCGACTTCTGCCTTGGATCCGGAATTGGTGGGAGAGGTACTGATGGTTATGAAGAGCTTGGCTGAAGAGGGTATGACGATGATCGTTGTAACCCACGAAATGGGTTTTGCCCGCGAGGTAGCTGACAGAGTTATCTTTATGGATAAAGGTGTAATTGTCGAAGAAGGTGAACCTGAGGAATTTTTTGGCAATCCGCAGCAAGAAAGGACGCAAAATTTTCTCAGACGTATTCGCTATTGATAATTAGTAAGTGCTTATTTTATTTCAAAGAGTAAATTAAAAAAAGGATTAAAGGTGCTAGCGAAATTCGCATCTTTAATCCTTTTCTTGTCTTTGTTGTACTTATTCACTTATAAAGAACGACTTAGGCTTACCGCAGACTGGGCAGACATAGTCGTCAGGCAGTTCTTCAAAGGGAATTTCTCCGTCATAAACGTAGTGGCAGACGGAACAGAAATAAGTTTTCTTAGCGGGCTTAGCTGCAGCAGCCTCTAAAGAACCACCAGCCTTCAGTGTGCGGTAGTCAGCGTAAGTCATAGGTTTGCCATCTTCCAGCTTTTCGGCTTCCGCTACTTTGCAGACGAAGAGATAATGGGTGCCGAGATCAATAACTGAGGAAACGTCAAGACTCATAAAGGCGAGCATATCCTTCGTAAAGTAAGGATTAGCGTGATTGTCAATTTCGCATTTGACACTGGCAAATTTATCACCTTCGCGTCCGCTGCGCAGCCCAAAATTTTTTATCATTTCCAAAGGACAGGTCTGGGCAATAATGGAAATAGCAAAATTCCATTTTTTGAGAATCATTTGGGTTGTTAGATTCGATTTCTGCATGGTAACCGTCATACAACAGGGTTCCGAGGTTGTCTGAATGGCGGTGTTGATGATACAGGCATTCTTTTTGCCGGCTAGTTCAACAGCGGCGATGAACAGGCCATAGGTAAGGTTAAACATAGCACTGGTATCCATTTTCAAGACTCCTTTTAGTTTCAAATTCTGAAACATGCGCTGCTGCCACGCGGGCCAGGGGTTATCTCCAATCTGGTACTGATGCGTTCTTTCAATTCGGCAACGTGGGAAATAATTCCGACCAGGCGGCCGCCTTTTTGCAAATCAGTCAACGTACGGATTGCCATATCAAGAGATTCAGGGTCGAGGCTGCCAAAGCCTTCGTCAACCAAAATCGTGTCCAGCCTGATGCCGCCGGCATAGGCCTGGACGACGTCAGAAAGACCGAGAGCCAGAGAGAGCGAGGCAAGAAAAATTTCACCGCCGGAAAGCGTTTTGACCGGACGGGATATGCCGGTGAAGCTATCCATGACTTCGATATTAAGACCACTTTCACGGCGGGCATCGGTAACTTCATCCAGACGGGATAGATTATAACGACCGCGGCTCATGTGTGTTAAGCGCATATTGGCAGCCTGCAGGACATCATCGAGGATTGACTGCAGGACAAAACCGGAGAAAGTCAGACGTTTCGAATTATTACCCTGGGCGCATTGCGCCAGGCTGCTGGTATTTTTGTAAATTTCTTCCAGCATTTTGCTGCGTTCTTCCAGTTTTTCCAGCTTGACTAAAAACGCAGTTACTTGCAGAATATCTTTGGCAAGGACGGCTAAACGGTTACTGAGTTCTTGCCGCACTTCGGCAGCTTTGTTTTCAGCGGCGGCAAATGCGCTGAGGTCAGGCCGTTCTTTGCCCTCAATTGCCGATTGGGCACGGGTCAACCTGTCTTTGACTGTAACAAGCCGTTGCTCGTAACTTGATACTTCCTGTTTCAGACTGGTTTGTTCTGCTGCTGAGCGGCGTGCGGACAAGAAGGATGGCTGATCGGCAAAACCATTGTCACCTAGACGATTTTTGTATTCTTCGCGGTTTTCTTTAAATGTATTTTCTGCTTCGGCTAAATATTTACCTGCGCTTGTAGCATCTGCTGCTGTACGAGTAAGGAATATCTGCAGCTCATTATGCTCTTTTTGCAAGGTTTGCAGAGTATTTTGCTTCCTTTCCTGCGTTTGCAGGAATTCAAGTAATTCTTCCTTAGTGCTAAAAGGATAAGATGCACATTCCTCTTGCAAAGCCGCTAGTTGTTCTTGCTGTTCTTTAAGTTGTGCTTCGACTGCTTTGTAGGTGCCGCTGACACTAATTACGGCTTGTTGCGCGGTAGACAGATTTTTCTCGCCATCTTCCATATTTACTTCTGCTAAGACTTCTTTGGCTGCCGGCAGGGGATGATTAGTTGAACCGCAGACGGGGCAAGGCATGCCTTCGTGTAAATTGATAGCCAGATGACTCGCCAGGGACTTTATTTGTAAATCCTGCAGTTTTTTTAAATCGTCTTTTGCGGCTGTTTCTCTTGCTTGCGTTTGTTGTAATTCTTGTGCACAAACAAGTAGTTTCTTTTCGGATTTTGTAACAGCGTTTTCTGTTCTAGCTAATTTATCATAAACAGCATTGGCGTTTTTGGCCTTTTGGATATCTGTTATGGTTGCAGTCAGCAGCTCTTGCAGGGCATCAGCTATGTTTGGCACGTTAGCCGGTAGAATTGCGTCGAGCCTTTCTTGCAAGAGGCGTTCTTTTTGCTCGGCCGCAGTCAGCAAAGCCTGTTTCTTCGTGTTTTGGTCGGCAGCTTCAAGCTGCTTTTGATAGGCTTTCTGACAAGTAAAATAATAGGGTTCGACTAAAGACGCGCGTTCAGCGTTTTCCAAAATAGTTCTCTTACTCTTAATTTCCTCAGCTTGTCCTGCCAGTATTGCATGAGCCTTGACGGCTGTTTCTACCTCGGCAAAAGAGGCTGCTAAAGTCTGGGCAGACTGGTGGGCGGCTTTGGCCTTTTCCAAGGTTTTTTGGGCAGAAGTTAAATCTGCTTCTAAGGTTTTTTGTTCACATAAATAATTATCTTTTTTCGTCTGCAGCGCTTCTTTGCTTTCACAGGAGGCAGTTTCCAGGAGATAACCGCGCTCTTTTTTTAGGTCATCATATTCGCGTTCTATTTGTCTACTTTTGTCAGAGAGAAGCTGTTCAATCTGACGGTAAATACCTGTTTTGAATAAAGTTTCGAGGATACTTTTGCGGTCCTTGGATTCGGCGATCAGAAACCTGCGGAATTCACCTTGGGGCAAAAGGACTATCTGGCAGAACTGTTCAGCTTTGAACCCAAGAATAGCTTCTACTTGTTTTGTCACTTCGTTGATGCCGGAAGCGATGATATTTCTTTCCTCGCCGCTGATCTCGTAGAGAGCTGCGGCAGCCGGGATTTTACGGGTACCTTCGCCGCGCAGTTTGGCTACTTCTTGTTCGGGGGAACGTACAACCTCATATTTTTTGCTGCCGGAACGAAAGATAAAATCTACTTGCGTTTTGGCCGAAGGCGGGGCATAGTCGCTGCGCAGGTTCTTGCTTTCACGCAAGTCGCCGCTGGCTGTACCGTAAAGGGCAAAAGAAATAGCGTCCAGGATAGTAGTTTTGCCGGCGCCGGTCGGGCCGTGAATCAAAAAGAAGGTCTTGTCACCCAGAAGCGAAAAATCGACAATTTGTTCTTCGGCGTAAGCGCCAAAGGCAGTCATGATAAGTTTTAGAGGTTTCATTGCTAGGACCGCCTTTCTGTCTGGGCTGCTTCATCAATGGCGGTGTTAAGTATCGTTGTTTCGGCTTCTGTCAGCGAACGTTCACTGACTTGCTCAAAAAAACTGGTAAAAAGCTCTTTGACACCGAGTTTTTGATGATTACCTGGTTCAAGACTATCTGAACTTAATTTCTGCAGACGGGCATATTCCAGGTGAAGGATGTGAGGATAAACTTGTTCCAGACGATATTTGGCATCGAGAATAGGATGTTCGTCTTCGAGCGTAACCTGCAGAAAATGCTGAATCAGCTCCTGCCGGGGATTTTTCAGCAAATCTTCAAAGGTACCGCGCAGGCAAGCTAAGTCATGGATTGGTGAAAAATTCACTGTTTCCACGGAAATGGCACCATCGGCGTCGAGATCAACTATATGGACACCTTTTGTCTGGTTGACTTCATTGAAAGAATATTTCAGCAGCGAACCGCTGTAACGTACTTTGTTATCGCCTGTCTGACAGGCGTGTAGATGGCCGAGCGCAGTATAATTGAAGGCTGCGAAATTTTCAATGCCGACGGTACTAGCCCCGCCAACGGAAAGAGGACGCTCACTGTCAGGGGATTCCATGCCGCCTGTCAAAAAAACATGGGCGAGAGCAACTTTGCGGGCATTGTCCGGAATCTGTGCCAACATGCTGTTGACTTGCCATTGGAGGGCTTCTTCATGGGTAGCAATTTCCTGATCGGCTGCTTCAGCTGCTACTAATGGCTCCGCGTATGTAAGGGGTGCGAAATAAACCGGCCCGAATTCATCATAAAGGATGATAGGAGCGGCATCATTTGTCACAGGACCAAAAATGTAAAGATTTTGTTCTGCCAAAAGAGATTGTCCGAAGGCCAGACGTTCGGGATTATCGTGATTACCTGCAATCATAATTACAGGTATCTTATGCTTTTGAATTAAGCAGGAAAGAGTTTCATCAAGGAGAGATACGGCCTGTGTGGGTGGTACTGCTCTGTCATAGATATCACCGGCAACCAAGACGGCATCAACTTTACGTTCTACCGCAAGCTCAACTAACTGCCGGAGCACCGAGGTTTGTTCCTCTGTCATGTGCAGACCGTGAAAAATCCTTCCCAAATGCCAGTCAGAAGTGTGTAAAAAACGCATAATAATGAAGGCTCCTTTATTTTTGTGCCAGACGGCGAATATTTTCTATTAATGCTAAACCGCATTCTATCCCGTGGTCGTGAAGCTTCAATAATTCCGGCGGTTTGCGGTCAAGTCTTCCTATAGTTAAAGGATTTAGCGGTCGTATGACAACGGCTTTGCCTTCTTTTTCCAATTGTTCGGCCAGCGCCATTTGGCGGTTGTAGTTTTCCGAACGTGTCCTGATGATTTCAATCAGTTTCGGGTATTTGGCGTACCAAAGCTTCAGCAGCCAGAGGGGGTAATTTTCCGTACTATAATAGCCGGGATTGCGTGTCAATACGATGACATTGCGTTCATAACCATCAGCGATAGCTTTTTCAACCGGTATGGGGTCAGCTAGACCGCCATCCATCAACTCATAACCTTGAAAGTGCACCACTGGTGCCAAAAATGGCAGTGATGATGAAGCACGCAGAGGCTCGAAGTCATCACCCATCGCTTCTTTAGGAAACCAGATCATTTCCCCGGTATTGCAGTCAGTCGCACCGACATAAAGATCGCAGGGTGATTGACGGAAAGCCTCATAGTCGAAGGGCAGCAGCTTTTGCGGTATTTCTTTCAGAATGAAATCGAAATTAAAGAGCGAGCCGTCGCGGAGCAGATTGCGAACACTGCAGTAGCGAGGGTCAGCGACATAGTCAGAGATGATTTTTCTGGTGCGCAGGGGCTGTCTGGAAAGATAAGAGACAACATTGCAGGCTCCTGCAGAGACAGCAGTGGCATAGGGAAATTCAATATTTGCCTGCATGAAGGCTTCAAAAACGCCGGCAGAAAACATGCCGCGCATGCCGCCGCCTTCCAGAACAAGACCGATATTATTCAGCATCGTCATAGCAATACTCCTTTTTTTACCTGATGCTTCAATTATACAACACAATAGAGGTTTTCTTAAATGAGCATAAAAATAACGGTACATTTTGGGTGCAAATCAAAATGTACCGTTATTTTTTGCGCCTGGCGCGTGCATTATAAAAAATAAAAGTTGCGAGATAAACAAAGGCACCAATCTGGGTGCGTGTTGACATCCAGATGGGGAAGAGGAAGACTGCGGTTACTAAGATTAACAGACTTGGTATTGCCGTCAGCAGAAAGACCAGCGAAAATCCATTTGCTGCCCAGGCTGCTTTCATCTTATTTGTGGAAATAATCCCATAACGACAAGCAAAAATACCAAATAAATAGCCACTTAATGCATAAAGTATTTGTGATGAAATGTTATCAAGCATAATAGCCTCTTTTACATGTTGTTTTTATGTTTTTTCAGGGGCAACAGCGAGGAAGAAAGACCTTTAAGTACGCCGCTTTTGATCAGAAGGCCTGCAATGATGCTGCCGCCAATTGTGCTGACCAAGAATGGCGGGATAAAGAACCAGGCGACAGTTGCTTTGCCCATTATATAGTAGGCAATCGGGAAGGAAACAAGGCCGCCAATCAAGCCGGTGCCGATAATTTCGCCGAACATTGCTGATTTGAGACTGCCGAAACGAGCATACATGATACCAGCAAGAAGTGCGCCTATCATACTGCCTGGGAAAGCCAGCAAAGAGCCGAAACCCAAGAGGTTGCGCAAAAGAGAAATGACAAAGGCGATAGTAACACCATAGGTTGGGCCGAGAATAACCGCGGCCAGTACATTAATGGCATGCTGCACAGGGAAACATTTGGAAACCCCGGCAGGAATATAAAAAATATGGGCACTGAGAGTGCCGATGGCAATAAGTAAAGCTGCTAAAGTTAAACGCTGTACATACATATCAAGGACCTCGCTTTTTAGATTACAACTATCATAACATGCCTAAAAATGTCCTGCAACCGAAAAGGGAAAAGGTAACTTGTGTAGAATGGTTATTAAGATAATCATTATTAAGTAAGGAGTTTGACAGGAGGAAAGAAATGAAAGCATTAGAAGGCATCAAAGTTGTAGACCTTTCCAAATGGCTTCCAGGGCAGTACTGCGGTATGGTGCTTGGAGATTTTGGCGCTGATGTAATTAAGATAGATGATATAACCGGTGATAACACTAGACAGTTTATTCCTCAGAAAGAGACGGATATGAGCTATTGGCATTTGGCACTTAATCGCAATAAAAAAGGTATTGCGATTGACTTGCGCACGGAGGCAGGCAAAAACATCCTTCGTAAATTAATGCTGAAGGCAGATGTCGTGCTTGAAGGTTTTCGGCCAGGTTTTATGGAAAAACTGGGGCTTGACTATGAAACTATCAGCAAAGAAAATGCGCGTCTTGTTTATTGCTCAATAACAGGATTTGGACAAACAGGAAAATATAAGCATAAACCGGCGCACGATTTGAACATCATTGGTCTTGCCGGCATTACTTCGCTGGATGATGTTGGCAGTGCATGCGTCAGTGATATTCAGGTCTCTGCTCTGGGCGGCAGTATGAACGCGGTCAGTGGTATTTTGCTTGCTTTATTTGCACGGGAAAGATCAGGACGGGGGCAATATGTTGATGTTTCGCTTTATAACACGGCGCTCAGTATGGAGACGACTGCGGTCAGCAGTTTGTGGGGCTGTCAGGAAACGGGTGCAGAACCCTTTGGCAGAATTGCACATTACTATAATATATATAAGACCAAGGACGGCAAATATCTGACGGTAGGAACGATTGAACCGAAATTTTGGCAGGAGCTTTGCCGCTTAACTGGTAGGGATGACTTGATAAACAGGCAGTTTGATTTTGTTCATGGCGGCGAGCTGGCTGAAGCGCTTGCGAAAATTTTCCTCTTGAAAACTCAGCAAGAATGGCTTACATTAATTGATGATAGAGATTTCTGTATAACGCCTGTCTGCAGTCTGGCAGAAGCGTTAAATAGCGAACTCACAGCAGAAAGCGCAATGGTTTGCACCAGAAATGAAGATATAGGTGAAGTCAGGTATCTGCAGCCGGCTATCAGGTTGTCAGAAATGCCGGGAGCTATTGAAAGAAGAGCACCGCGACTGGGGGAGCACCGCGAAGAAATTTTGAACAGCTTAGGCTATAACGCCGACGAGATTGCTAGATTAAAAGAAGAGCATATTATATGAAGATAAAGGGATAAACGATAGGGGAGGTGGCAGCCTTTGCGTAGGATGTTATTGATAGTTTTCATGATTTTCAGCTGTGTGCTGGGGATGCAGCCCTCGGCAGAAGCTGGTTTGATCAGCAAGAATCAGGAAATTTCCATGGGCAAAGATGTAGCTGCCCAACTGGAAGCCAAATACGGAGTTGTACAAGATGATGAACTGCAGGAACGCGTGAACAGTATCGGCCAACGCTTGGTAGCCGTTTGCGATCGTCAGGATCTGGATTATTCTTTTAAAGTTCTCAATAGTGATGAAGTAAATGCGATGGCAGTTCCAGGAGGGTTTATTTATGTATTTAAAGGATTACTTGACTATATGCCTTCAGACGATGAATTAGCGGGTGTTCTTGGGCATGAGATCGGACACATTGTTAAAAAGCATTCGGTCAAACAGGTAGAAAAACAAATGGCACTTACGTTACTGACCATTGTGTTGACTAAGGGACAGGGTTTTATTCTGGCTGATGCGGCGATGCAGGCTTTGATGGCTGGTTACAGCCGCTCAGATGAGCGGGAAGCCGATGAACAAGGTTTTACACTGACTAATAAGGCTGGTTTCAATCCTTACAGCATGCTGATAACAGTAAGTAAACTGCAGGATTTGGCAGATGCCAAAGGCAATCCTGGTTATGGACTCTTTTCCACACATCCGGAACCGGAAGTAAGAATAGAGCGGGTCAATAAGGCACTGGCGAAAATGAATATTACACCGACCGTTGTCATTAATGAAGATGGTACTGCCACTGTTAAAGATGGCAAATGGCAGTTTACTATTCAACAAACATATAATAGTGATAAGCCTGCTTACAGGGCGAAATTGATGGCAGGTGCTTTATACCTTGCTAAAAAGAGAGGTCCTGTTGATGAAACACGTTTCCTAACGGTTGACGACAGCTATTTTTCGGACATTTATTATGATGACATACATGTTTTAAGAGTGTACGAACAGGATGCGGAAGGTTATGATTCCATTAGCAGCTATGCAGGAGCAGTAGCTGCCAAACTGCAAAACTGGGCCTTATACCGGTAATCATTACTGATGTTTTAAAAACAATATTAAAAATGCCCCTTAATAAGGGGCATTTTTTTACATTTAAGATGGAAAAATATTATTAATAGACAAAAATAGTAAAAAAATGACGTATTCGGTAAAAATGATTGTATTGTAATTTAGTGTTACCTAGAATAAAACGGAGTGGGGGAAAATAGCAATTTATACGCTTGCTTTCATATAATTCACTAGTTGATTAATGCAGACAGGTTTGTGTTTGGGAGAAATAAGAAATGATGCAAATAAACGAATTGAGCAAAGCAAATATTAATAGCAAAAAAAATAAACAGGGATTTATGCTCGTTGATGCATTAATTGCTGTCTTAATAGTTGCCACCGGTCTGGTGTCTTTAGCATTTATGTATACACATGGCATCAAAACACGAGTAGCTGGCGAGCGCCGGCAGGCTGCTGTTCAGATTGCCGGTCAGGAAATGGAAAGACTGAAAAAATATGAAGGCGGCACGCTTAGTGCTTTAGAAGACAATGTTCATGATGATACCAATGGCCATTTAATACAAACAGGTTTAGGACCAACCAACTATGAGGTTAAAAGTGTGATAGTTGAAGAGTATAAACCTTCTTCAGATGAAGCAACTCAGAAAATTGAAACGGTAAGAGTCATAGTTTCTTGGAATGATCCGATAAAAAATAAGATTACTCTTGAAGGATATGTTTTAGTTAATCAATAGCAGCGGTGGTGGCAAATGTGAAAAATAAGGCAGGTTTTACTTTAGTAGAACTATTAGTTGGCATATTGGTAACAATGCTTATTATGGCGGCTTTAGTTACTTTGTTTTCGAATACCGTGAGATCGGAAATGAGTGGATTCAAACAACAAGAAGTTTATGCACAGGCACGTGCTGTAGTAAATGATCTGAAAACTACTTTGCGTTATGCAGATAGTGCAGCAGTGTTTTACGATACTAGCGGCAACAAAATTTCTGCGCCAACTTCCAGTAATACAAAAGCAGCCGAAAAAGTTGAATATACAGCTACTATTTATAATACAGGTACAGCGTCCAATGAATCGGTTTCGATGATTGTGCAATGGAAAGATGACACAAGAAAGCAGCTTAAAATTACAAAGAAGATAGGTACTGCAACGAAAGTATCATATTTTCCGAATAGTACGGATAACAGTGTCTTTAAAGGCGACGGCAGTGATTTCCCTATTTATATAAATGAGAGTGATTCTTCTCTTTATCATATTAATCTTCCTTATAAATATAAGTTTGCCTTAAGCGGTGATAAGACAGATACTTTGATTACAGACGTATTGAAAGGTGAAGAAAGTATAGACGGTATTGGCTTTCCGCCACTTTTAATAACAGGAAACGAAGATAATGTTGTAGGCAACTTAGAATTCAATAATAGCGCTAAAATTAATATTAGCGGGGATTATACACTTGTCATGAAATTCAAAAATATCAACGGTAAGCTTAATTCCAGCAGTAAATTTGATGTATTAACAAACGATGATAGTATTGCTGATAAGTCCAATCATATAAACATAGTTGATTATTATGAATATGCAGGCCAGAAATATAATTTAGAAGAAACAATAGAAAAATTTGGACGGCTGGGCCGCTATTTGATTTCTTCAAGTAACGGTTCGTCTGGCGACACATCTGCTTCTATTGTATTTAACGAAAATGAAATGAAAACGAATATGAATAATGTCGCTCTATCTGGAGTCAATAAAGTATTAATGACTGTTAATGGTACTAATGGGATTTTTGCCCAAAATAATATTTCTATTAATGCTGGTAACAAAAACTTTGCATCAATTGCACTGGCAGAAGGAACAGCCACTGGAACCTTAATAATTTATTCTGATTCCAATGTTACTTTAAATGGTGTGTATATTCCAAAAGAGATTGCTGTTTTGATTGTTACCAAAAATAATGATATTACCATTAAGGACAGCACAATTGAAAATGGCATAATTATGACTAATGGATCAAAAATAGTTATTGATAAATCTTCAGTATATGGCATGATAGAATATGGTGGAACTAATGCTGTGGATATTAACGGTAATTGTACTTTTGGAACATTTAAAGGTGATCCGTCGGCTATAGAAGTATTTGATAATTATTTTGGGTATAATGGTTAATCGGAAAGGATACTATCTATGAATTCCAATAGAGGTTCTGCTGCTATAATAGCAATTGTTTTTATGATGTTTCTACTTATTATCGGAGGCAGTTTCATGCCGTTAATGAGTTCTGAAATGAAACATGCCAGCATGGACATGGATGAACAGCAAGCTTGGTATGCCGCTGAGGCTGGAATCAAGTTTGCTAAAGCTTATACCAGCGATGCTGATACAATCAAAGGCTCTCTTGGTCAAAGTTTAAGGGTTATAAGTGATAATGACGCTGTACAATATGTGTTGAAGATTGTTGACCCAACCGATAATTCAGTTGTTACATCATCTGCAACAGATTTTCCAGAGACTGATAAGAAATATAAGGTTTATTCGGAAGGTAATTTTAACGGAGTAAAAAAGGTCATTACTGAAGAAATGGTATTCGCCAAAAGCAGCAGCAGCGGTGGTGAAAGCGGTGGTGACAATGGAGGCGGAAATACTGGCAATGCGAGCCTCTTGCCAGGACTGATTCATGCAAGTACTATCTCAATAAGTGGTGGCAATTTAACCGGTGATTTATATGCCGTATCTATGAGCGGTAATAATTACGCAACATATAATTTTAATAGGCAAAGTCCTAATTATGGTACTACCTTGTTTACACAAATATCATCTTCTTGGTTTCCGGCAATTTCACAAGTCAAAAAAGCTGGATATGCTCAATATGTTACAAAATATGGCAATGAACCATTAGTAACCATAAATAGTAATAGTTCTTACTATATAGATTCTTCGTCAGTAATTGATTGGCAAGGGGGCATAAGTTCCAATCAGATTTCTCAAATTACAGGTGCTGCAGGTGCAGTTGTTTATGTTTATGACGATATGGGAGCAAAAATACAAAGCATATCTGGACCAGCATCAGGAGTTCCATTTACAGTAGTGCTAGTTAACAATTCTGAAACAACTATGGGCGTCAATGTTTCTGGGAGAGTTAGAATATTGGCGAATAAGAGTTTAAAATTGCAATGGGCGGGGCAAATTGATGGTGGTAAAGTTATGATTATGACAAATGCTGATCTTGAATTAAATGGCTGGACTGTTAAGAAAGGCTTTATTTCAGCAAATGGAGATATTAAAATCTCGGGCGGCTCTTTTACAGGCCAAATAATGGCCAAGGGAAGCGTCACGATTGATAGTCAGGATACAACATTCAATAATGAAGTGCTATCTGACAAGGAGTTCTGGCTTCCTGAGTGGAGCTAAAAATAAGCACATAAGAGAATATGCAACCGGCTGTCTTAAAATAGGTTAACCCCTGTTGAGAGACAGCTTTTTTCTATTATTTATATTTAGTTGTAACTTAGCGTGTTTATTGATAAAATCAGTAGAAAAGAGTACTTGTTTTCTCGAATTTACACATTAGCCAAAGGCAGGCGTTATTTTAGTGGAATGGTTAGCATTTTTCGAAAACAAAATAAAACCTTCACCAATATTCTGCCGACGTGAGCATACGGCTAATGACATGGAATTAAGACGCAGAGGTTGGGTTTTTATTGATGCCCTCCTCGGCATCACTATTTTAGCTTTGGGTATTATAGGGGTTATTATTGCTTTGACACATAATACTAAAGAAGTTGCTTTCGCGAGCAATCATACCAAGGCAACATATCTTGCTCAACAGAAATTGGAAGAATTAAAAAAATACGATGGCGGTACGGTGGCCCCGGTATTGCCTGAAGAAACTGAAACATCTGGCACTTTTAGTATTAGTTACGCTATACCGGCGGTGACTCTGCCTGTCAGCAATGTTACTCCTGTTCAGGTTACGGTGACCTGGATTGAGGATGGTCAAAAGAGCAGCGTCAATCTTAGCGCATATTATTATCATAAATAAGGTGAGGTTTTAGAAATGGAACGAAACGGAAAGAACAGTGGTTTCGCATTAGCAGAATTGTTGGTTGGTATGGTTATTCTGGTTATTTTACTAACCGCTATCAGCACTTTTCTGGTTCCGGGCGTTTCTTCCACAAAATATGCCATTTCTCAGGAAAACAGCTTGTCTAAAGCAAGAAATACGCTTAACAGGATTGTCGACGTTGTGAAGTATAATCCGCGTACGGTTACTTTGCCAAGCGCAGCGGGAGTATCCGAAAACCAGCTGAGTTTTCAGGATGAGGACTCCAATATTTATGATATCGCAATTACTACTAACGATTCCGGCAAAAAAAGTGTAACGATTAAAAAGAACAGTGAAACAATTGCAACTTTGGCCGAAGGAATTGCCAAAAATATTACTTTTTCCTTGGATACAAATAATCCTAATCAAGTTAAGATAGAATTGACTCTCAATGACAATTCTTATGCGACGAGTCCTGATGTTAAGTTAACTACCATGGTGAAGATGGAAAATATGTAATCATTGAGAAAAGGCTGGTGTTGGTTTTGCCAAAAAATAAAGTAAAAAATCGTGGCTCGGTAACTGTCATAGGTCTTGTTATTGTCCTTTTCTTTATTATAATGCTTGCGGCAATTATGCCGATGACCAATACTGACGCAAAAATATCCTTGATGAATCGTGATAATATTCAAGCGCAGCTTGCAGCAGAAGCCGGAGCAAAAACAGCAATTGCCGGTCTTATGCAACAAAGCACTGACTGGGCTTGGATACAAAATTATCCTGATAATCCTAAAGTATTTAGCAGCAATTCCACTGCAAAATATGCTGTCAAACTTGAGCCAAATATCGCAGATGGCAGTAAACCTATTTCTGGTAAAACTTATGTTGTTACTTCGCTTGGACAAGTGGGTAATGCCAAAAAGAGAGTCAGTGTTTGCTACGATGTTCCGGCAAGTGGTGCCATAGAGAACAGTGCTGTTTATATCGCTGGCAGCCTGACTTATGACCAGCATCTGAATATTACTGGTGATATAATCTCTGGTGGTGCTGCACCTGTAGGCATAGAAGGTTCTGGCAACTGGCAATGGGAGGTTGATATTTCGAAGCTGCTTTTCCCTGCTTATGATTATGCCGCTTTTAGGGCAGATGCTCAGCCCTTACCTGCTTTTGTTACTAATGGTAATACCATTCTTACAGGAACTAAATACTATTCTGATACTTCGATAGTTTTAGATAACAAGGTTTTAGGCAACAATTCGACGATTACAGCTTTGAATCCAACGGTAATTTTTGTTAATGGCGATATTGATATGCCTGTCAACGGTCTTGTGCTGGCAGGAAAAATTATGCTGATTGCAACAGGTCATATAGATATCGGGGAAAACAATAATACTAATTTTAAAGATACGGTGTTAGTTTCTTTAGCATCGGTGGCACAGGGTGGTTATATCAGTTTCAAAAATAACTCAGTTATCATGGGTTTGATCATTGGTAAAGGTGATCTTGATTTTAAAAATAATACAGCTGTTAGTGCCGATCCGACGCTGGCTGATACATTTAATGAAATTATGGGTGGCTACGACCTCAATGATCCATCTCTTTATTCTTCTGATAAAACAACCGTACCATATAATTGGAAATTAGAATAAAATGATAGCGATTGAGATAAAATAATATATTTGTTATAGACAAGAAGTAAAATAATTGTAGAATTATATAGAATAACCGCCCTAAAATCGACGGTAAAGGGAGGAATTAGTTATGAAAAAAGCAACATCTCGTTTTCCAGTTACAAGAGAAGCATTTTTGCAGCTTGCTTTGTCTGAACGTTTAAAATTATGGGCAGAGGATCATGAGTTAGAGGAGTATATCCTTACTAAAGCTTTTGCATATAAAGTGAATCCAACGAAGCTCCCACATGCCGATGGTGAGATAAAGGTTGCCATCATTGGCTCTGGACCGGCAGGTCTTGGGTGTGCTGATGTTTTGAACCAGCTAGGTTTTAAAGTGACAGTGTTTGAGAGGGATGACCGGCCCGGCGGACTCTTGATGTACGGTGTGCCGAATATCAAGCTTCCCAAACAAATATTGGTATCAAAAATAAAAGATTTAGAAGCTGCTGGTGTTAGATTTTGTCTTAATACTGATGTCGGTATTGATATCAGCTGGGCAGAAATTAAAAAGCAGTATGCGGCCGTAGTGATTTGTACAGGCGGTTCGCAGCCAAGGCCTTTACGATTGCCTGGGAATGAATTGGCAGGCATCTATTATGCCAAAGATTTTTTGACTTCTACTACCAGAAGTATGCTTGACCATCAGCTTGCAGCAGGTACTTTTCTTAGTGCGGAAAATAAGGATGTTTTGATTATCGGCGGCGGTGATACAGGTACGGATTGTGCTGCTGTGGCTTTGGCCCAGGATGCACGGTCTATTTTACAGGTGGAATTTCAGGATTGTAATATGGCTCGAATCAGTCAAGAAGGTTTCTGCGAACTGGTAAAAGGTGATGTGTCTCTGCAATATAATACTAAGGTGAAACGTTTGCTTGGTGATGATAAAGGAAATGTCAGCGGTGCCGAATTATGCCGGGTTGAGTGGGAACATACTGAAGGTGGATTGCCCGTTGCCAAAGAGCTTGAGGGGACTAATCTGGTTTTGCCAGTGCAAATGGTGATATTGGCTATTGGTTTCAGCGGACCAGAAAAAAGTGTATTCGAAAAATTTGGCGTTAAGAAAACTCCTTTGGGTACAATAGCAAGTATCAGTGGTTCTTTTCAAACTGAAGAGGCCGCTGTTTTCGCAGCAGGTGATGCAAGAAGAGGCGGCGGTATGGTTGCGTGGGCTTTTGACGAAGGCTGGGATGCAGCAATAGAATGTGCTAAATATTTGGCGGCTAAATAATAATTAATATATTTGTTGTTTTGTAGTGTCATGTCGAGCGTAGCCGAGACATCTTGATTTTGTAAGTATCATCAATGGTTAAAGAGTTCCTCTGGACCATTCCACACGCGTTAAACGGCCGCAGTAAATTCGGCCGAACGCTGATGTATATGAGTCCCGTCGCTTCTTCAACCATTAACTGATGTTTCTGATTGTCTCATGTTGTAATGTCGAGCGAAGCGCAGCATAGTCGAGACATCTTGGATTAGTCATTGATTGCATAATGTTTTTGTCAGCCAGCCCATAATAGCTGAATCTTGTTTTTGAGTTATACAGCAGGTATAATTACTTAGGATGGCTATATGTATTTTTGCGGGAGGGTTATAAATAATGACAAGTGCGGAAATTGAAGAGCAGTTCCAGCAGTATATGAATATTTTTAAAAATGATGCTGAACTCGGCAAGGCTATGAATCTTGTGTCTTTTGAAAATTTATTTAATCCTGATTTTTTGAAGGAGAACAGTAAGTTCACTTCTATGGATGATATGATCTGGCGCAGCGGGTTTGGTATTATGAATTTGCTGGAAGTAGAAAACGTCAATCAAGATAAATGGAATGCATATATTGCAGGCAATACTGATTGTTCGACCTGGCATGAATTCGGTAAATTAGCGATGATTGTCTGGATGAAAAGCAAATTGGCAGAAACCAAAGAAAAGAGCAATTAAAATTTTTCAATAATTTAAAAAATAATCTTAGGCGTCACCACAATATATTGTGGTGACGCCTTTTGCATGCCACAATATTATGATATAATGCAATTAAAGGATAATGATTATTAATAACAAGGGCTAAAATTTTGTCAGAGTTGGTTTTTAAATAGGACAAGTAAAATAAAAACGAAAATTTGTTCGCTTTTACTATTGCAAAAATCATATGTTCGTGTTAATATGCAAATAACGAACAAGTGTTTATGAAAGGCGGCGCGAAAATGAAAAAATTATTGTTGGTGCTGTGCATGAGCATAGCCATATACTCTGGATATAATATGGTGACGATGGAGGCTTCCACGCATTGGCGGCACGAACAGGTTGTGGTGCATGGCGGCGATACTCTTTGGGCAATTGCAGGCCGCTGGGCTCAGGATGGGGAAGATGTACGTGCTGTAATTTACCGGATTTGCGAAGCTAATAAACTTGCAAACAATACTTACTTGATGCCTGGGCAAAAACTAGTGATTCCTGTAAGGGCAAATCCTGAATATTTAGCGCAAAAATAATAACATATATGTTTAGTATGAATTATTGCTAAAACTCATCGCTTGTTGTAGAATTAATGATACTACAACAAGCGGTTTTTTTATGCCGTAAGATGGGTTGATGTTATGCAAAAGCAAAATAATATCTACAGACCAATTTTAAATTACATAAACCGCCAGGAAACCAAGCGTTATGCTGGTTTGCGCAAGGGTCAGGACTTTCCGGAAAAGCTGGTTGATGAGGCTTGCAATATCGTAATGATGCTGAAAGAGCCTCAAACTGTCTGGACAGTATATCCTTACGACAATTATAATGCTTGTGTACAGGCACAGAACGAATATTTCATCCCTGGCAATTCCCTGCGTAAGCACCTTGCTTGTGCGACACAGGTAATTTTTCTGTCGGCAACAGTTGGCGAAATGGTGGAGCACGCTGCCAGCGATGCCTTTGCCCGAGGCGAGTACGCGTTGGGTATGTTGATTGATGCAGCGGCAACTGCTGCTGTTGAACAGACGGCCGATGAACTGGAGAAATTATTGGCTAATAAATTCGCTAAACTTGGTTTTAGGATGACGTTCCGTTTCAGTCCCGGTTATGGTGACTGGGAATTGAGTGAACAGGACAAAGTGGTGAAACTGGCTAATGCTGGGGCAATAGGGATTACTTTGACTGATTCCTTGATGCTGATGCCCCGCAAGAGTATTACCGCTGTCATCGGACTTTGCCCTGATATTGAGAAAGAAACACCTTCAAAAGGTTGTAATAAATGCACTAAACTGGATTGCTTAATGCGAAGGGATGGATGAAAATGATCAAGATTTTTGAAGGTGCCATGGGGACAAGACTACAAGCTTTAGGCATTGCCGATAAACCTTGCCCGGAATATGCTTCAGTAACACACCCGGAAGCAGTGACAGAAATTCATAGGCAGTACGTTGAGGCAGGTGCCGATATTCTGGAGTGTAATACTTTTGGTGCAAATCCACTGAAGCTTAGTTATTTTGGTTTGGCGGATGAAACTGAAAAAATTATTACTGCTGGCGTGAATGCGTCGAGAGCCGCGCTGAAGCCTGGTATCCAGATTGCTGGGAATATAGGGCCAAGCGGCCGTTTGATAGCTCCTTTGGGTGATTTGGGTTTTGAAGAAGCTTGTGAGGCCTATGCAAGACAGATTAAAGCTCTTGCGGCAGCGGGCGTTGACTATATCTTGTTTGAAACAATTATTGACATTCAGGAGATGCGCGCCGGTGTATTGGCTGCCAAAGCTGTAACGAATCTTCCTATTATATGCCAGCTGACATACGATGCTCAGGGCAGGACTGTGACTGGTACTGATCCGCGGACAGCAGCGGCAATTCTCGAACCGATGGGTATTTCCGTTATCGGTATGAATTGTTCGCTTGGACCTGAACAGCTTTTGCCCTTAGTTAAAGAACTGGGCGAAGCTACCTCCTTGCCAATCAGTGTGCAGCCGAATGCCGGTATACCGGTATTGCGTGACGGTAAAACAGTTTTCCCGCTGTCACCTGAAGAGATGGCAGCCTGGGTACCAAAAATGGTAGAAGCTGGTGCGAGTATAATAGGCGGCTGTTGTGGCACAACTCCCGAACATATTAGCGCAATCAAAGAAGCTGCAAGCGGGCTTACCGTAGGAAAGCGGCAGCCTTTGCCGCAAGGTGTGCGGTTGGCTTCCAGGACTAAGACGGTTTGGCTGGGAGAAGAACATCCGACAGTTTTAATCGGTGAAAGAATCAATCCGAGCGGTCGCAAAGCAATGGCTGCTGATATCAAAAAAGGCGACCTGACAGTAGTGAAAAGAGAGGCTTTGAATCAGGTAGAAGCAGGTGCGGAAGTACTGGATATAAATATGGGTGTTCCTGGGGTTGACCAGAAACCTTTGATGAAGGAAGTCGTAGAAACTTTGTCCATGTTGGTTGCGGCTCCTTTTTCCATCGACAGTACTGATCCAGCAGTTGTTGAAGCAGGTCTGCGCAATTTCCCGGGCAGGGCGCTGATTAATTCTGTCAGTGACAAACCGGGAGTTAAAGAGCAGATTTTTGCTTTGGCGAAGAAATATGGTGCAGCGGTATTGGTTTTGCCTTTGGAAGAAAAAGGTTTGCCGAAGACAGCTGAGGAAAGACTTGTCATAGCCAAACGTTTGGTTGCAGAGGGCAAAGCAGCAGGATTGGGTGACAGTGATTTCATGCTGGATCCTTTGGTCTTGACAGCAGCCTCTGACGGCCAGGCGCCGCGGGAAACTTTGCGTACCTTACAGCAATATCGTAAAGAACTCGGCTATCCGACAACAATGGGCCTCAGCAACGTTTCTTTTGGCTTGCCGGGGCGGGAAGATATAAATACGGCCTTCTATCTTATGGCATTGGCTAGTGGTCTTGATGCGCCAATCATTAATCCTTGTTCGGAAAAGATCAGGACGATGACTGCTGCTTCTAAAGTTATACGGGGTACCGATAGCCAAGGTATAGAATACAGTAGGAATTATGTTGAAAAAAATGTGGAAACTACTAGTGCAACTACCGCAACGAACGGCGACGTTCTTGCGGAACTTTGTCAGGCAGTCATGACCGGTGAAAAAGAAAGAGCAGCGACACTAGCGCTTGCTGCATTTGCACAAGGATATACTGCGGCGGAGATTACGGCCAATGCCTTGGTAAAGGGTATGCATATAGTTGGCGAAGACTTCGGTGCGGCCAGAACTTTCCTGCCGCAAGTCATGTTGGCAGCAGAAGCGATGAAAACAGCATTTGATGCTTTGCGCACTAAGATTAAGGCTGAGGATTTGCCTTATGCCGGTAAGGTTGTGTTGGCTACGGTTAAGGGGGATATTCATGATTTAGGCAAGAATATCGTCAGTGCCTTATTAAGTAACAGCGGTTTTGCCGTAGTTGACCTTGGTAAGGATGTGGACCCCGCAACGATTCTTTCCGCAGTTCAAAAGGAAAGGCCGGATATTTTAGGTTTATGTGCCTTGATGACGACAACGCTTGGCAGCATGGAAGAAACAATAGAATTGTTGCGCAGAGAAGCTGTGGATACGAAAGTTATGGTAGGCGGCGCGGTTCTTACTGCTGAATATGCCAAAGAGATTAATGCCGATATGTATGCAGCTGATGGTGTACAGGCAGTGAGGTTGGCAGAAAAAGCGGTCAAAGAAAACAAGAACAAATAAAAAAGTGGTACAAAGGGGACAGTCCCCTTTGTACCACTTTTTATTTGTTTATTCACCAATCAGTTTGATTTGGTTACGGTTATTGATTAAAGTCTGGTAGCCGAAATGCAGAGAAGAGAAGGAGGATAGGCAAACGGTGGTACAGATAACGATCATGATAGCAATCTGGTACATGATGGCTGTCATTGGTAGTGTGCCGGAAAGAATCTGACCTGTCATCATACCAGGCAGGGAAACGATGCCCATGCCGACCATGCTGTTTAGAGTAGGGAGCAGCGCCGTTTCCAAGGCATTATTTACATAAGGTAATAATATTTTCTGCGGTGTTGCGCCGAGATTAAGCAGAGAATCAATTTTTGCACGCTGACTTTTTAAGCTATCAGAAAAAGATTTTAATGCTAACGTCACACCGGTCATGGTATTACCCATGATCATGCCGGCAATAGGAATAGCATATTGCGGGTTAAAAAGATTCTGCCTAGCGATGCCAACAACGAAAAAAGTCAAGGTGGCGAGACCGGAGAAAGCGATTGAGGAAGCAACGACAATTCTGAACTGCTTGTTCAGACCGGGAGTTTTTCCTAAAGTACGCTTGATAGTGAAAACCATCATGGCCAGCAGATAAAGAGTTGTGAATAGTGGATTTTGGTTGTCAAAAATATAGGTTAGAATAAGACCAGCTAAAATAAGCTGTATCGTCATGCGAAAGCTGGCTACGATGAGCAGCTTAGTTTGGTTTATTTTAGCATGTTTCATGATTGCCAGAACGACGATTAATAATAGATAGACTGCACTGAATTGTAGTATTCCCAGCTCGACAATCTCACGCATAGTTATTTTCCACCCTTTCTAGAGCTAAAACATTCTCGCTGAATTTCACGGTCAAAGCTTTGTCATGGCTGACAGCAATTACTGTAATGTCTTTTTCATGGCAATAGGCGATGATATTTTCCATAACACGGTTGGCCGTTTCACTGTCTAAAGCTGAAGTAGGTTCATCAAGCATTAGTACAGCAGGATGAAAGGAGAGAAATATCGCCAGATAGAGTCACTGTTTTTCACCGCCGGACATGGTATTAGTTATGGCATCCGGGTCAAAAGGCAGACAGCAGATGGATAAAAATTTTTTTATTGTTTCGTCATTGGGCAAGGTTCTTTCGCGGTGCTCATAGAAAGCAGCAAAATTATCACGGATGGAACCGTCAAAAAGGAAGACGGCCTGGCTAACCAAAAGAACTTCCTTGCGTAGCTCAATAGTGTCAAGGTCTTCAAGGTTTTGGTCTAAATAATAGAGTTGTCCATGAGTAGGAGATAAGACCCCGTTAAACAGTCGCAGCAAAGTAGATTTGCCTGCTCCGCTTGGGCCGGTAATGAAAGTTGTTTTGCCGACAGGGATTTCCAAATCAGCGAAGCATATTTTGTCATAAAAGCAAAGCTGTTTAGCTTTAAATAAGATAGCAGTCAAGAGTAAGTCCTCCGCAAATCAGTATTTGGCTTAATTATACCACTACTGAAAGTAACGGCGAGCAGGACTTTTTCTTCACAGAATATTCAATAAAGATAAAAAAGGGATTTATCTTTTGTTGTTGAAATTATATAGAATTAGCAATTGGAGGTGATATCATGAATTTTCGTAGTGGAAAAAAGGCAGTGGTAGTTGCTGCTATGGCAAGTTTCATCATGGTTAACACTATGCCTAATGTCAATGCAAGTATCCTTGGAGATGTTCTTAAAGTTGGTGGTATTGGTTATTTGGTCGACAGATATGCCGATGAGCTTAATGATTTTATTAATGCGCTTACGGCTAAACATGGCGTCAGCAGCGAATACGCAACTAAAGTAGTGCCGATTATCACTATTGGGAGCGGTGGTTATATTGGGGCGGCGCAGGTCTCTGGCCCACAGGAGCAAGTTGATGAGTGTAAAGCTGCTTTGCAGCTGGAAGGTAATTTTATGAACAGAACATTCAGGGTTAAGGCCTTGATTCCAATTGATTCCAAAAATCCTACAAACTTTAGCCGTGTTCAGGGTGTTGGTGTTTCCGCCCAGATTGATGTTAAAATTTGATAAGGAGGCTGCCTGTTGGAAAAAACAATTGATATAGAAAAGGAAGCCGAAAAAATTTGCCTATGGGGCGCAGCACGTGCCGGTGTCATTGTTGTTGCTCCTCTGGTCGGTACAATGGCTTTGATGGCCAACGAAGTGTATATGATCATGCGTTTAGGAGAAATCAGAGGCGTGAAGCTGGAAGAAAGTGCTGTTTTGGGTTTGCTCTATTCTCTGGGCGGTTCTTTTGTCGGGCAAACTTTGGTCACGCTTATTCCTTTAGCGCCGATACAGGTGCCTGTTGGCATTGCCGTTACTTATGGCGTTGGCAAGGTAGCTAACGCTTGGCTGAAAGCCGGTCAGCCTCAGGATATTGCTCAATTCAAGGAAGTATTTGAAGAAGCCCGTGATGAAGGGATGGCCAAATTCGAAGAAATTGCCGGCTTAGAATGTAAAGATAAACCTCTTGGTGATGAAAGCAGAAGCTTTAAGATGGAGGCAGAATCTGCTTTTCAGAATATTAAGGAGAAAGCAGATAGTGCAGCAGAAAAGGTGGAAGGCGCGATCAGTGGTGTGCTTGATTGGTTCCAGCCTTTGAAAGAGAAAAGCGGTCGCTGGCTGTCTGCCCAGAAATGGGAAGATATTTCACATGGCGGTTTTACTATTCCTTACGAGGAAATTAATCTTTACCTCAAAGATTCTTTGGCCAAGAGTGATTTTGTTTTCAAAAATATCAGCTACTATGAAGATGCTGGCGCGGCTCTAACGGTCGCACACAAGGAATATGGCAGCCTGAAACTTTTTATTGTTCCGGAAGAATTTATCATCAATAAGAAACAGGCTTATGCCAGGCTGCGTTTAGTAGATTTTGCAGTTGATGACAACAAACTGTTAGAAACTGTTGCCCAGACACTGGGAAGTAAGCTC
This sequence comes from Acidaminococcaceae bacterium, assembly GCA_050256135.1. GTDB lineage: Bacteria > Bacillota > Negativicutes > Acidaminococcales > Acidaminococcaceae > RZYP01. The sequence continues at coordinate 31,227 of JBFWIF010000017.1, forward strand.
ATCATGTCGATAGTTAATAAGATTTTTAATGATACAGTGCTTGAACATGAAGATTTTGTCTGTACCTATGCTAATGGGATTCTGGAGGTGTATTTCACAGAGCTTATTCGCAGCAGCAAAATTGCCAATAGTATTTTAATGGGGAAAAACATTTTGGATTTGGTGCAATTTGTAGCTATTGTTCCTTCTTCCAAGGGGATTGTCGTAAAAACTAATTTTAATTTAAAAAAAGATTGAGATGGAACTGTTCTTTTCCTCATGCGGGGGGGAGAGCAGCGAAGTCAAGAAATCTTAAAGGCCAAAAAAGACGAAAGGGGACTGTGATGTGACCCCAATAAGTTAGACTTTATTGCGTAGTAGTTTTTAACTGCTACGCAATTTTTATGCAGCCAAGAGGTTGAGCCTATATTCTACTGGACTCAGCCATCCTAGTTTCTCTTTGATT
>JBFWIF010000018.1:0-31113 GCA_050256135.1 Acidaminococcaceae bacterium
TTGATAGTACTAGAAACACAAGAAAAAAATACATTAAGACATGTAGCAGATTATAGCATGCCTAATGTATCGGATAAAGTGCTAAGAATTATCTTGTCATATACAGATTATATTAATAGAGTAGTGTGGGGTAAATAATTTTGAGAGTATTACAAATAAATTCAGTTTGTGGCTATGGAAGTACAGGAAGAATTGCTACAGACTTATACAAAATGCTAGAGAAAAATGGACACGAGTGTTTAATTGCTTATGGTAGAGGAAACGCACCTAAAGCCATAAACTCATATAGAATTGGAACAAATTTTGATAATTATGTGCATGCAGTGAAAACTCGCTTATTTGATTTGCATGGATTTGGTTCAAAAAAAGCGACAAAAGAGTTTATTATAAAAGCAAAAGAATACAATCCTGATGTTATCCATTTGCATAATATTCATGGATATTTTATTAATATGGACCTTCTGTTTAATTATTTAAAAGAGGTAAATAAACCAGTAGTTTGGACTCTTCATGATTGTTGGGCTTTTACAGGCCATTGCGCCTATTTTGATTTTGAGCAGTGCAATAAGTGGAAAACATGTTGTCAGGAATGTACCAAACACATGTCATATCCTAAAAGTTTAATTATAGACAATTCTAAGTATAATTATAATAAGAAAAAAGAACTTTTTACAGGAATAGCAAAAATGACTATTGTTACGCCATCAAATTGGCTTGCTAATTTAGTTAATCTGTCATTTTTAAAAGAATATGATGTCAAAGTGATAAACAATGGAATAGACTTGGAAGTGTTTAATCCAAAGTATAAAAACATCTTTAGAAAAAAGTATGATATAGAAGATAAGTTTTTGATATTGGGTGTTGCAAATATGTGGGAAGATAGAAAGGGATTTAATTATTTTCTTGAACTTTCAAAAGTTATTGATGACGAGAGTTTGATTGTCTTAGTTGGGGTGGATTCTGATCAGTTAAAGTTATTACCGAAAAATATTATCGGAATTAAAAGAACAAATAATACTGAAGAACTTGCAGAGATATATTCGACAGTGGATGTATTTGTGAATCCTACATTAGAGGATAATTTCCCTACTACTAATTTAGAGGCATTAGCTTGTGGAACCCCTGTGATTACCTTTAATACAGGTGGAAGCATTGAGAGCATTGATGAGAAGAGTGGAATAATAGTAGAAAAAGGCGATTTTGGCGAATTATGCAAGGCGATTAGTAATTCGGAAAACCTCAGACTTTTGAAGGAAGGTGCCCTTAGTAGGGCAATTTTATATGATAAAAATGAAAGATACAAAGAGTATATGAGAATTTATATAGAAAAAGGCGATAATTGTGAGAAAAAAAATTAAAATATTACATATTGCTCCTGGACTACTGGCCGGAGGCGTTGGTAAAATGATCCAGCAGTGGTACGATCATACCAATCCTAATGAATATGAATATGAAATAGCTACATTAGGTGGAAATGGCCTATTTGATAATTACTTGCAAGCCAAAGGTTGCAAAATTTATGAAATAAAGCCAATAAGAGAGATTGGTCTATTCAGATACATGAAGCAGTTTGATTATTTATTTAAAAAAAAACGATATGATATTGTGCATTCGCATGTCGGAATAGCGTCTTTTCTAGTTTTTGCGCCAGCAATAATGAATGGTGTGAAACATAGATTTATTCATGCACATGTTAACAGATTCGATAATGATCCTCAAAGAGGAGTAAACGGTTTTTTTTTTAATATTATAAAAAAACTTAATGTTTTGTTGGCAACTAATTATTGCGCATGTACAAAAGAAGCCGGTAATTATTTTTTTGGCAAACGAATTATGAATAAAAATACAGCAAATATTATCCTGAACGGAATAGATGTTGAGGATTTCCGATTTGATAATAATAAAAGAAAGCTACTAAGAGAAAAGTTTGGAGTTGCGAATAAATTTGTTATTTGTAATATTGGAAGATTCACATATCCAAAAAACCAAAATTTTTTAATTGATATCTTTTATCATATTCAAAAAACAGAGTTAAATAGCATATTATGGTTGGTTGGAGAAGGAAACGATGAGGAACAGTTAAGAGAAAAATGCAGAGCATTAGGAATTGAAGATAAAGTTTTGTTTTTAGGAGTAATATCAGATATAAGTTCAATAGCTATGTGCATGGATGCTTTTATTTTGCCATCAATGTACGAAGGGTTAGGCATAGTTGCTATTGAAGCCCAGGCTGCCGGAGTCAAGTGCTTTGTATCTACTAATGTCCCAAGAGAGGTAAAGATAACTAATTTAGTTAGGTTTATTTCACTTGATCGTGGAGAGGCATATTGGGCAAATTGCATATTAAAAGAAAAAGAGTATAATCGGGTAGATACTTCAGAACAAATTAGAAAAAGTGGTTACGATATCGTTATAGGTACAAGCCTTCTCAATGAGAGATATAGGAGTGCTGTTGAAAACCAACAGGTGAAGAGAAAATGATTTTTAGCTACTGGAAAATATTTAAAAACGGAGTTTGAAATGTATCTTACAAAAAAAGAACAATCAGATGGACTACTTTTAAAATTAAATTTTTTGTTTACTATTTTTTACTTAATGTGGTCGTTAGTGCCATATTTATCACGCAACATATCAAATGGCGTTGTGTTAGCATTAATTGTTTTATGGCTAGTTAGTGCATTACTAAGTAAAAATATTATTAATATAAAAATTCCTTTATTGGGAATTTTAGTAATTTTTTGGTCATTGATTTTAACCATTTATTTCTTAATTGGAAATGAAAATTTTGCTGTTGGGAATTTATACCTAAATATATTGTTTTTTTTCCCAATTTTTATGTTTCTATTTTATTCAGATGAAGGAAAGAGGAAGTATATCAAATGGCTTTTAGCAATAAGTATAATTTTAGTTACAATTACGGCAATTAGTAATATTATTATATTGATTGATAATCCTTATGCTAGTAAAGCTTTAACCGGTTCATTAGGAGATACTTTTTCACGGTATAAAAATACGAATTTGGCAACTGTTTCTATTGTCATGCCAATAGTTTTACTTGTCCCGATAATGTTTAGTCTCTCCAAAAAATTAATTTCAAAAGAATTAAGGGCACTAATGATTATAAGTATAATTGTTAACTTGATTTTTATAGTTAAAGCAGGGTCTTCTATTTCGCTCTTGATTTTAATAATTGGATTTATATTTTCAAGGATAATGTGGAGGAAAAACAGCTCTTTTAATCCATTATTTGTTATTATTAGTATAATTTCCATTTTAATTGGCGTTTTTTTTATAGAAAAGATAGGAGTTATATTAATTGAGTTATCGTATTTTGTGGAAAATGCGATGTATTCGTCACGACTTCAAGAAATAGCGAATATCTTTCTTGGAATAGATTCAAATGGTTCATTAATCGCAAGAATTGAAGATACAATGCATAGTGTTATTACATTTCTATATAATCCTATATTTGGTAAAGGACTTATATACAGTCTTGATATAGAAGATACTGGAATAGGAATGCATTCACAAATTATAGATGATTTAGCCAGATTTGGATTTCTAGGGTTAATGTTCAATATTGGTATTTATTATTTATACGTAAAAAAACTTTTTAGTAATTTAGTTGCGGCAGAAGCGAAAAGAACAATAAAAACATCTATCTTATTAGCAATCCTACTTTCTTTATTTAATATTACCACTTCTACAAGTTTTGGAGTCGTGCTGTTTTTCATTTTACCAATTTATGCAATGGTTTATGGTAGAAAAAAAACAAAGGAGAAATTACAAAAATGAGAGTATTAATTGTGGCTAGTGATACAATACCCCACGTTGGAGGTAAATCCACTCATATATTAGATTTGGCTGATGGATTTAAAAAAAACAATGTAGAATTTGATATTATATCATTAAAAACACTAGGCAGAAAAATTGAGTTAGCGATTAAGATACAATTAATATATTATAGAATTTTTAATAAATATTTATTTAACTATAAGTTTAAAAAAATATGGAGCGGATTATTAAATGAATTTGTTTTTAATTATTGCATAAAAAATCATGTAGATTATATTTCTGTTCAAGATGCATTTGCAGCAACATCTATAAAAACTACAGTTCAAAAATTGGAAATAAAAACTGTACTTACCATGCATACATATTTTGGCATAGAGAATGCCTTGGATATGCAACTTTCAAAAAGTGATAAAAAATTGTATGAAAAAAGTTTAGATTATGAATTACAAGCATTAGATGTAGTAGATGGAATAATTGCGGTTGATGAAAGAATAGAAAGACATGTTAATGACATAGTTAATGAAAAAAAGAACGGGCATACAAATGTTAAACGTATAAGTTCCATAGTAAACTTTACAAATATTTCGAAATATAATTTTCCGAATATAGAAGTTAAGAAGATGTATAGAAATAAGTTGGGTTTAAATGATAATCACTTTGTAGTAATTTGTGTGAGAAGAATGGTTGAAAAAAACGGGGTTATTTATGCGGTAAAAGCTATTTCAAGCATAAAGGATGATGATATAAGACTGCTTATAGCTGGTGACGGTCCTCAGAAACCTGTAATTGAAAAATACATCAAAGATAATCATCTAGAAAATAGGGTCAGATTATTGGGTTCTTTAGAAGGTGAAAATATAAAAAAAATATATATGGCGGCTGATATTTCCGTTGTTCCTTCAATAACTGTAAATGGTTTACAAGAGGCAACATCTATATCGGCAATTGAGGCAATGGCATGTGGTTTGCCAGTAATTGCAAGTAATATTGGGGGACTTCCACAACTTATTGAAAATAACAAAACGGGTATTTTGGTTGAAGAGGGAAATGCATACGCAATTGGCGAAGCAATTGTTGCATTAAAGCAAGATAAAAACTTTTATAGTAAAATTAGTGAAAATGCAAGAAAACATGTAGAAATATATAATTCTCATGTTATGGCATCAAATGAATATATTAATGAATTCAAAAAATGCTCAGAATAGAAAAAAACATATTGAAGTATTTATTTGTTATAAGAATTGAAAAGATAACGGATGGTAGTAGAATAATGAAAAAAATAGGTATCTTGACTTGGCATTATTTAGAAAATAATGGTAGCGCTTTACAAGCTTATGCCTTACAACAGACCATTAATTCATTAGGTTATGAAGCGGTTATTATTAACTATTGCTGTAGTAACAGTATATCTAGATTAAGAAAAATTTTAAAAAAGAATAAATTCATATTAATGGTTAAACGTAAAATTTTCAACAGTACTCGGCAAAATAGATTCTATGATTTTCAAAATAATTTTTTAAATATGTCACAATTGTTTTTTTCATATCATGAATTAAGTAATATTAATGATTTTTATGATGCTTTTTTATGTGGAAGTGATCAAATTTGGTCACCTAATTTATTAGATCCAGTATATTGCTTAAATTTCGTCAAAGATAATAAATTAAAGATATCCTATGCACCAAGTGTAGTAATTGATAACTTTCATATTGAACAAAAAGAAATATTTAAAAAATGCTTAACAAATATAAATTTTATATCAGTTAGAGAAAATAAAGGCGCAGATATAGTAAAGAAAATTACTGGTAGAGATGCTGAAGTTGTACTTGACCCAACATTTTTAATAAGTAGTGTGCAATGGACCAAAATTGCTGTTGAACCAAATTTGGATTGCAAATATATTCTTTGTTATATGCTTGGCGACAATATTCAACACAGAAAATGTATTACTCAAATGCAAAAAAAATATGGATATAAAATTGTAACTTTATTATTTAGTAAAGCCGATAGTAATTTTGGCGATTTTATTAGAAAGAATGATGGCCCTCGAGAGTTTTTGGGTTTAATTAAAAATGCTGAGATTGTATGCACGGACTCTTTTCATGGAGTGGCGTTATCTTTAAATTATGGGAAGAATTTTGTTGTATTTGAAAGATTCAAAAGAGAAGATATAATATGTCAAAATGACAGGTTATATAATATACTTTCTAAACTAAATTTGATGGATAGAATTATAAACAGTGAAGCCAAGTTAGAAAATCTTGATATGGATATTAACTACAAAGAAGTTAATATTTTGCTGGATAAAGAAAAAAACAATTCTATGATGTTCCTCAAAAGAGCTCTAAAATAATGCTTATATATTTGGTTAAAATGAGAAAAATATTGGAGTGAATTGCTGTATGCTAAATTTCATTAAAGAAAAGAAAAATTGTACTGGTTGTGCAGCTTGCTACAATATTTGCCCAATAGGGTGTATTTCTATGCTAGAAGATGAAGAAGGTTTTTTGTATCCAAGTGCAGATGAGCGATGTATTCATTGTAATAAATGCATAACAGTTTGCCCAATCTTTAATAATAAAATTGAAAAAAAACTGGAAATTGAACAATATGGAGTTGCAGCTATTTCAAATGATAATAGTGTTTGGAACGCTAGTAGTTCAGGTGGGGCTTTTAGTGAAATATGCAATGTGTTTGGCGATAATGATACTGTTATTTTTGGAGCGGCTTTTGAAGAATTAAAGGTTAAGCATTTATGGGTAACAGGAGTAGAAAATATTGATATTTTTAGAAAATCAAAATATGTTCAAAGCGATTTATCAAATAATTTTAAACAGGCTGAGGATTTTTTACGGCAAGGACGTAAAGTGATATTTTCTGGGACTCCTTGTCAAATTGCTGGTTTAAAAAGTTACCTTAAGCAAGAATATGACAATTTATTGTGTATTGACTTAATATGCCATGGTGTCGGTAGTCCTAAAGTATTCAAAGCATCATTATCATATATGGAAACAAGATATAATGCAAAAATTACAAAATATACTTTTCGTTATAAAAAAGTAAAATTTGGCAATTTCAGGGAATATATGTCTCAATATGTTTTTGATGATTATAAAGAGTTTTTGGTAGATAAAGACGTATATAATCAATTGTTTTTAGCTCAATTGTGTTTAAGACCATCTTGCCAAAGTAATTGCTATTTTAGAACAGTCAACAGAATAAGTGATATTACGATTGCGGATTTTAAAAACAAGATAAAGATATTTCCAAGACTTAATGATTTTAGAAATTATTCAACAATTATAGTTAATAGTGAAAAGGGTGACGCAGTTTTAAAAAAACTATATACAAAAATGAGTATATTGCCATGTAGATTAACTGATATTATTGCTTATAATCCGTTGTTTTGCAAAAATACTGTAGATAATAAAATGAGGAATTTATTTTTTACTGACTTTATTGCAGGGCTAGAAATTAATTTTTTGATTAAAAAATACTTGGGTAGAGTGAAAGAAGACAAATTTGTTTTTCTTAAAAGTCTCATTCCATATAGATTTAAATTTTTGGCTTTAAAAATTATAAGTATAATGCATGATGAAAGAACGTAAATAAATGGAAAAAAAGATAACTGCAAAAACTGTTTTTGTATCACTATTTTGGAAATTAATAGAGAGGATTGGATATCAAGGCATAAATTTTACTATGTCAATTATATTGGCACGATTATTATCACCTGAAGACTATGGTTTTATTGCAATTATTACAATTTTTATAACTATATCTAATGTTTTTGTCCAAAGTGGATTTAATGCTGCACTTATTCAAAAGGAAAAAATAGATGAAGTAGACCTTTCAACGGTATTTTATACTAGTATAATAATTTCATGTATCTTATATGCAATATTATATTTATATGCACCATATATTGCTAATTTTTATGGTGACATGCAAATGACAAGTGTTGTGCGTGTCCTTTCTTTAATGTTGTTTTTTGGTGCTATCAATTCTATTCAAATAGCTAAATTTGCCAGGGAGATGGCTTTTCAGCACATGTTTTATAGTAGTTTTGGTGCAGCTATATTTTCTGGAATTCTTGGTATATTTTTGGCATATTTAAACTTTGGTATATGGGCGTTGGTAACCCAACAGCTATCGTATCAATTTTGCTTTTGTTTTATATCTTTTTTTACTACAAAATGGCGCCCACACATATTATTTTCAACAAGTAGGCTTTTAGATTTGTTATCTTATGGAACAAAAATTCTTTTGGCAAATTTGCTAAATACATTATTTATGAATATTAGAAGTTTAATAATTGGTAGAATATATAATGTTGAAATTTTAGGATATTTTGAAAGAGGAAAACAGTTTCCTGCTTTTATAGTAAACAATATTGATGGTACAATTCAATCTGTTATGTTTCCGGCTTATGCAACTGAACAGGGCAATCAGAATAGGGTAAAAGAAATGGTAAGGAGATCTATAACGATAAGCGCATTTATAATATTTCCGGCAATGGTTTTACTTGTTGTTTTGGCGGATATAGTAGTTAGAGTATTATTAACTGATAAATGGTTACCATGCGTACCTTTCTTACAAATTTTTTGCATTTGTTTTATGATTATGCCAATTCATACTGCAAATATAGAAGCAATTAAAGCACTCGGTTATAGTGGAATAATTTTGAAGATAGAAATTGTAAAAAAAATCATAGAACTTTTAGTTTTAATTATTAGTTTGAACTATGGTATTTATGCTGTCGCTTTTGGAGCTGTCATCACTAGCTTGATTTCTTTGCCAATTAATTCCTATCCTAGTTTAAAGATAATTAATTATAATTATAAAGAACAAATAAAAGACATTATACCATCGTTAGCGTTAGCATTAACGATGGGTTTTACAGTACACAATATTCATTTTTTTCACTTATCATATAGCTTTATTTTGATTGTAAAAATTTGCATTGGAACTATATTATATTTGCTATTGGCGTCGATTTTTAAATTAGAAAGTTATGTATATCTGTTGAATGTACTGAAAACGTTTATTAAAAATAAGTAGTGAATATTACGTTGAGCGTTACAACCTGCCTGGCGTGAAAAGAAACACAATGTTTAGTAGTTAATGAAAGTAGGGCTGAAATATTGAGATAGTAGTCCAGTTTTGCTGACAAAGTGCCGCTATTGAAGTGAAAGTTTGAAATATATATAAATTCTGAATTAACATTGACTTTTCTCAATTATTTGCATAAAAATCATATCTATATAATTTTCATGTTATTTAAATGAATATGAAATAACATAGAGGAGTATTATTTTATGAGTAGAGTATTAATTGTTTTTGGTACGCGCCCAGAAGCGATAAAAATGTGCCCATTAGTTAAGGAACTCAAAAATCGAGATAATTTTAAAGTCTGTGTTTGTGTCACTGGTCAGCATCGTCAGATGCTTGACCAGGTTTTAGCTGTATTTGGTGTTGTTCCAGATTATGATTTGTCAATAATGAGGGATAAACAAACGCTCTTTGATGTGACAAATAATATTTTGGATAATATCAAAAGAGTTTTATTGGAAGTTCAACCAGATGTTGTATTGGTACATGGAGATACATCGACAACCTTTGCAACGGCGTTAGCCTGCTTTTATCTTCAAATACCAGTAGGACATGTTGAAGCTGGCCTAAGAACATATGACATTTATTCCCCATATCCTGAAGAATTTAATCGGCAAGCGGTGGGTATAATTGCCAAATTTAATTTTGCTCCTACTGATGCGGCAAAATTAAATCTTCTAAACGAAGGAAAAGCTATAGAAACTATATATGTTACTGGTAACACAGCTATAGATTCTTTAAAGACGACCGTTCGAGATGATTATGTACACGAATATCTGAAATGGGCATCGGATAGTAAACTGATTATGCTTACTGCTCATCGTAGAGAAAATTTAGGAAGTCCAATGTATAATATGTTTCGTGCAATTAGGCGATTAGTAGAAGAAAGACCAGATATAAAAGTAATTTATCCTGTCCATAGGAATCCGAAAGTGATAGAGGCGGCTCAGGAGATACTTGGAGATTGTAACCATATACGACTAATAGAGCCTCTAGATGTTTTTGATTTTCACAATTTTTTAGCACGTTCATATTTGATATTAACTGATAGCGGTGGTATTCAAGAAGAAGCACCAAGTCTAGGCAAGCCAGTGTTGGTTATGAGAGATACTACCGAAAGGCCTGAAGGTGTTGCAGCAGGAACCTTAAAGTTGGTAGGGACAAAAGAAGATACAATTTATGAATCGTTCAAGTTATTGCTCGAAGATGAAAAGGAATACAATAAAATGAGTCATGCATGTAATCCATACGGTGATGGTTTTGCGAGTAAAAGAATAGCTGATATACTGGAGTGCGCATTAGATTAACATAATAATTGAACTATAAAAAACTAATACAATATTTTACATATATGCTATCAAGAGTTATATTTTTAAATTTGTTTTAAAGAGGATGGGATTTTTTTGAAACTAGCAGTTGCAGGAACAGGATATGTAGGATTAGTCGCAGGTGTGTGCTTTGCGGAGATGGGGCACAATGTTACCTGCGTCGATGTAGATGAGAAGAAAGTTGCTTTGATGCAGTCTGGTGTATCACCGATATACGAGGCTGACTTGGAAGATTTGATGAGGAAGAACTATGCAGCAGGACGCTTGCACTATACTACGGATTACGCGAGTGCTTACCGTGATGTGGATGCTATCTTTATCGGTGTCGGTACACCGGAACGTGCTGACGGCTCGGCCAATTTGTCGTATATTGCGACTGTTGCTCGACAGATTGCGGAGTCAATTGAGAAAGATTGTATTGTTGTTGTGAAGTCTACCGTACCTATCGGTACTAATGATAAGGTTGAGCAGTTTATTAAAGATTTCCTTGTGCATGATGTGAAGGTGGAAGTTGCTTCCAATCCAGAATTCCTGGCGCAGGGAACTGCTGTGCGTGATACACTGCATGCTGCACGCATTATCATTGGTACGGAGAGCAAAGAAGCAGAAGAGAAGATGCTGGAGATTTACAAGCCTTTCAATCTGCCGATTGTCTCGGTCAGCCGTCGTTCGGCAGAGATGATCAAGTATGCGTCCAATGATTTCCTGGCTCTTAAGATTTCCTATATGAATGATATCGCTAATCTATGCGAATTGGTTGGCGCGGATATTCAGGATGTGGCAAAAGGCATGTCTTACGATGCGCGTATTGGTGCTAATTTCCTAAATGCGGGTATCGGTTACGGCGGCTCCTGTTTCCCGAAGGACACCAAGGCATTGAAGTTCCTGGCACATAAGCATGGTTATGATTTGAAAACGGTAGAGGCGGCAGTGGAAGTAAATGCCTTGCAGAAAACCGCTTTGTTCCGCAAGGCCGCAGACCGTTTGATTACTTTCGGTGGTTTGAAGGTGGCTGTGCTTGGTTTGACCTTTAAACCTGGTACTGATGACTTGCGTGAGGCACCGTCTCTCGATAATGTCGAGCTCCTCTTGGAGCAGGGTGCCGATATCTATGCTTATGATCCTGTCGGTATTGAGAATTTCAATCGCAAATACCCAGCGGGTGCGAACGGCAGAGGCAGCATTACTTATGTGAATAAGCCGGAAGAGGCATTGATGGATGCGAATGTGTGCTTCATCTTTACCGAATGGGCAGAGATCAAGGCTGTGACACCGGCAGACTATAAACAATTAATGAAACCGGCGCTTGTCTACGATGGCCGCAACATTCATTCGCTGCAGTCGATGAAGGATGCAGGCGTGGAATACTATTCAATTGGGAGATAAAACCTAAGATTCCTCGGCTACGCTCGGAATGACAGTGCTTATTCCCTCCTTCAAGTCACTACGTGACAGCTCCCCCGTCTGGAAGAGCCTAAGATTTCTCGACTGCGCTCGGAATGACAGGGAAGAAGCAAAGGGTGTGTTTCTTTTGTTCCCTACCTGTTTTTAAAAATATTAGCATAGATGGTTTATTTAGAAAAACAATGGAATATCTGTTCTTCAACAGTAGGTGGAAAAGGATTAGGAGAGCATAATTCTTTGTCAATGAGAATTATGAGAAACTTATCAGCAGAGACTAAAAACAATTTGTAAGTTGAGATTGAAATTGCATTCTTTTGTACAAATTAAATGTAAACATAAACTTGCATATTGGTATTTAGAATTTTTGCAACATACTTTGCGCATAAATGTTTTAGAATCGTTATTTTTTTATTATATCTTGAGGAGTTGTTCTTGGTGGCAAACATCATTGAAAGAAATTGGAATAAATGTGTGGTAGGTTCTAAATTGATATGGTATAAGCTGTTTCTTGGTGACATTAAAATTAGTCTTAGTTCTTGTATAGATTCATCAGTCGCCTTTAGTTTTCGCAAAGGTTGTAGTGTCTGGATAGAGCGTGGAGCAAATATTGCAAAAAAATGCTCTATTAAAGTCAGAAAAGGCGCGCGTTTATATATAGGAAAAGGCGTAGGTATAAATTCTGGGTGTATTATTGTAGCACACGATAATATCAGCATAGGAACAAATACAATAATCGCTCAAAATGTTCTTTTTTTTGATCATGATCATATCTTATCTGCTGACAAGAAAAAAGAAAATAATAGCTATAAAACGGAACCAATTATTATAGGAAATAACTGTTGGATTGGTGCAGGTTGTATAATTTTAAGAGGGACTTCAATTGGTAATAATTGTATAATTGGAGCTGGTAGTGTTGTCAAAGGAATTGTACCTGCAAATAGCAAATTCTACCAAAAAAGATTAAATAATATAATAAAAATTGCAGGTGTTTAAACTATTCTACTGCAATTTCAATCCTAAGAGGGTGCGAATGGCAGAGGCAGCATTACTTATGTGAATAAACCGGAAGAGGCATTGCAGGATGCGAATGTTTGCTTCATCTTTACCGAATTGGCAGAGATCAAGGCTGTGACACCGGCAGACTATAAACAATTAATGAAACCGGCCCTTGTCTATGACGGCCGCAGGCGTGGAATACTATTCGATTGGGAGATAAAGAGATAGAAACTTTTTCTGCCACTGTCAGGTAATTATCATAAGTGGAGATGAATTCTTATGAATAGATTAAGAATAAACACTCAAAACAGAACTAACCGCCGCGTATAAATACGTGGTAGTTAGTTCTGTCTGAGCGTTTTACTATAAGCTTAAACTGAGTCTATATTTCTATATGCATGGAGGCTGATATTAATGAATGTTAAAATGGTGTTATATGAAGCTGAGAAAATAAGAGAACAGTTGCTAAAAGATAATAGAGTTAGTAACTTTATAGATAAAGAAAACGAAAGGATACCTGAGCCTTATTTAGGTGGAAAGGAAATTAAACTGATCATTATAGGCCAGGACCCAACGGTACGCAACGAAAATAGCAGAAAGAATATAACGACTGTATTGAATTTAAATAAAGAAAATAGTGCCTTATTCAAGTATATTAATGAAATATCTACCAGTTTGAACTGTGAAATTAAAGAAAATGTGTATGCAACTAATTTACTTAAATGCTTTTTTACAGTACCACCGGCAAGCATAAAAAACTTTGTATCAGAGCAAACTGGTTATTGGTTGCCATTGTTACGAGAAGAAATAGCTGCTTATCCTAATGCCAAAATTATTACATTAGGGGAGCCAGTCTTTCAAACGCTGGTTTCTTCAGGATTCAAAAAAGTTAATAAGTACTGGGCATATTGTGGAAATACTACTGCTATCGTAAACAACTTCTCTTATTGCAAAGATGAAGACAATAAATTAAATAGAACTATATTTCCATTCCCGCACCAACCAACATGGAAAAGGAATAAGTTTTATGGTAATTATTTCTCAGGATATGCACAATATGCAGCCAGGCAATAATTATATCTAAAAGTTTTAAGGGGAATATGCCAATGGTTTTTGTTTGTGATAGATGTGGACTTTGTTGTAAAAACTTGCATTTATCTGAGTTATATAGTGACTTGCATGATGGAGATGGGATATGCAGGTATTACGATAAAGAATCGCATTTGTGTAGTATCTATAATAATCGTCCAGATAAGTGTAATTTGGCAAAGGGTTTTGAACAATTTGCTGGACTAATGAGTTATGAAGAATATCTTGAAAAAAATATTGCAATGTGCGAGAAGTTAAAGGCTTTGGAAAAAAAACAACAGCATAAGAACTTGAACAAGATGCTAAGAAGTAATATAGCATCTTGGAGCATGTTATAGTTTTATGTAAAAATTTAAACGTTAGAATCAGGGGGAATTTTCATGCCAATACCATTAATTCTTGGCCTAGGAGCGTTCACTCTAGGTCTTTATGGAGCTAAAAAAGGACTGGATGCAAAAGATAACAATGATAGAGCAAAGGACTTAAGGTGTGAAGCAGAGAGTATTTATAATGACTCAAAAGGAAATTTGGAGCAACAAAGGGAAAATACCAATGATATGCTAGAGAAACTTGGGACAACACGTATTAAGCTGTGGGCTGATGATTTAGGATACTTTATAAAGACTTTTAAAAAATTTAAGAATGTTTCATGGGAAGGGAACGTTGCAGAAGATAAGTTTATAAAGAATGGTATAGAAAGCATAGACAACTTAGAAGCAACAACAATTAAAGCTGGAGAAATAGTAAGCGCGGGCATGGGTTCTTTAGCTGCAGGCAGTTTGGCTGGTGTAGCAGCTTATGGCGGGACGATGATGTTAGCAACTGCTTCTACGGGTACAGCAATTTCAGCGTTATCGGGTGCAGCCGCAGCAAATGCAACTCTTGCCTGGCTCGGCGGCGGTTCGTTAGCAGCGGGAGGACTAGGAATTGCTGGTGGTACAATGGTTTTAGGCGGAATTGTCGCAGGTCCAATTCTTGCGGTAGCAGGAGCTTTTATGGCTAGCAAGTCAGAAGAAAATTTAGCAAAGGCTAGAAAAATGCACTCTGAAGCAACTGAGGCCGCAGAAAAAATGGATACAATGTCTGATGCGCTCAAACATATTTATAAGCTAGCCGACGATTATAACGACTTCGTCTTGAAGTTTTCCCGAAGGTTCATACCTTTAGTAGATCAAATGGAAGCAGTTCATAGTAACTCCTACGAAAAACAATCTAAAAGCTTACTAAATAGAATAAAATCTTTATTTGGCGTTAAATTTAAAGTCGATTTTAGCAAGCTGAATCAAGAAGAACAGCGAGTTTTGCATATATCATGGATTATGGCTCAATCTTTGCATAAATTATTATCTAAAAATCTAATTGATGCGGAAGGAAATGCGGATAATACTGCAAAACAGCTTTTGATTGAGTATAAAGAAAATGACTTAAAGAAGTTAGCTGCATATGAATAGTAATGATAAGAAGGATATATTAAATGATAGTGGTAGTTTCGGCGCTGCGCATATAGCTAATACAATGTCTCATTCAGTTCAAAATGGTTCTGATGCAGCTAGTATTGGTAGTGATTTATTACGTGCCAAAGGAGAAAAATTAGCGAACGTTGGATATGAACAAGGCAAAGGCAATTTGTTCGAGTACATTGAGAACGCCAAATTTATGCGTAATTATGCTAATGCAGGAAATTCACCATTGCAATCGATTCCTGTTACAGATGCACCAAAGAGCTTAGGTGGATTAGGGGAGCCACATTCACCAGCAGATTTTAGGATAGTATATGAGAATAAAGTCCACGAAGAAGTGCAAGCAAAAGTAAATAATAATGTGCATGATACTGCAGTAAATTTTACCAATAGCAAGTATACCGGCATGCAAAGAATTACACTTAGCGATTCCTACGATGCTGTTAAAGACCAGCTTGATACAATGCTTGCGAAAGGAGAGATTTCAAAAGCTGCTTACCATGATGCAGTGTCAAATTTGAGTAACGGATTGACAGACGATAAGACTGGCATTACTTCCGGCGGAACAAGTAAAGCAGAAATAGAGTTATTTAGAGGCGCTGATGGTAAGGTAAATAGTGAAGCTGTCAGAAGATATGCCAATTCTTTTGAATATAAACAATATGGAGTGGAAGTATCATCAAGCGCAATAAATGGTGCTATAGCAGGCGGAATCATGAGCGGCATCATCACAGGTACACAGGAACTTTTTGCGGTATATAAAGATGAGAAAAAAATATCAGAAGCTATAAAAAGCATAGGGTGCGCTGCAAAAAAAGGTGCTGTGCGTGGCACTGGTACTGGAATAATTTCGTCGCTTTTAAGAATTGTTGGGAAAAAGAATGCAATACCGGTCATATCTGACTCTACTGCAGCCACAACGATTGCTGCAAGCGTTATTGACTGTGGAGCGTCAATTTATGCATATGCTAGAGATGAAATTACTGTATCTCAGTTAATGGATAATATCAGAGATACAGCTATTAAAGCTTCAACAACTATTTATTTTACAAAAGCCATTGGCCTGGCAGTAGGTTCGAGTGGTGGGGTATTTTTGCCAATTGCGATTTATTCGATTTCCAGTTATGTCCTGTTGACAACGAAGGCAATAATGGAGCAGGCAAAACTTAATGCCCAAGAATATAACAGATTGGCCGCCTTACACGACGAAGCGACTGCAGTGGTAAGGCAATACAGGCAGAAGCTTAATGAAGAATTTGATAAGTACAGAGCGGACAAAAAAGTTATAATGGACAATTTTATTGCTAATTTCGATAGTGGTTTATTTAATACGCATGATTACAACGATGCAATTGACTCTATTGTGAATTTATCAAACCAGATGCATTACTCAATAAAAAATCGTGATTTTAGCGATTTTTGTGATGCTATGAATAATGAAAATGAATTTGTATTAAGATAAAATTATTGTGAAGATAAGGATTCCTTGACTGCGCTCGGAATGAAAATGCAAGTATGTTCTTCTTCCACTTCGTTGCCGTGCGAACGGCAGAGGCAGCATTACTTATGTGAATAAGCCGGAAGAGGCATTGATGGATGCGAATGTGTGCTTCATCTTTACCGAATGGGCAGAGATCAAGGCTGTGACACCGGCAGACTATAAACAATTAATGAAACCGACACTTGTCTATGATGGCCGCAACATTCATTCACTGCAGTCGATGAAGGACGCAGGCGTGGAATACTATTCGATTGGGAGATAAAGAGATAGAAACTTTTTCTGCCACTGTTAGGTAATTATCATAAGTGGAGATGAATTCTTATGAATAGATTAAGAATAAACACTCAAAACAGAACTAACCGCCGCGTATAAATACGTGGTAGTTAGTTCTGTCTGGTTTATGTGGTTTTATAAGAAACATTAACCAAGCTTGGCTAGTATGCCTTAGCTAATTTGTTGTTTATAAGGAGAAACTTGGGCATGCAGATGATGAATAACAATATTAAGAAAGATAATATTGCTATTATTATTACCAAACTTACTGGTGGAGGAGCAGAAAGAGCCGCATCAAATCTATCAATGGAGTTATGTAAAAAATATAATGTTTATGTAATTGTGTTTGATAATAAAAATCAGACTTATACTCATGGCGGAATATTAGTGGATTTAAAATTGCCGCTTGCTGGTGCAAAATGGGGAAAAACAATTACTATTCTTCGACGAGTATTTGCAACTAGAAAAATTAAAAACAAGTATAATATCACTTGCAGCATAAGCTTACTGGAAGGTCCTAATTTAATTAATGTTTTGTCAAAGACTAAAGATAAAACGATTACGTCGATAAGAAATATGCAATCAGAAAAGGGAATGTCATCTTTTCGGAAAAAGCTTCTTTCTTATGTAAGCAATAACTCAGATAAAGTGGTAGCAGTTTCAGAACTTGTTAAATTGGACATGATTGATAATTTTAATGTAAAAAAGGAAAAAGTTGTTACCATTTATAATGCGTGTGACCAAGAAAGGATTATCAAATCACTTGCAACCGGACCGGAGTTACAATTAAAAGACAAATACGTGATTAATATAGGTAGATTAACTTTACAAAAAGGACAGTGGCATCTAATACGTGCCTTTAAACGTGTGAAGGAAATATTGCCTGAATTAAAACTAGCTATTTTGGGAGAAGGTGAGCTGGAAGAACAATTAAAGATCTTAGCCGAAGAATTGCAATTAGAGAATAATGTGTTATTTTTGGGTTATGTGAAAGACCCTTATAATATCGTAAGTAGAAGCGAAGCGTTGATATCATCTTCAATTTTTGAGGGGTTAAGCAATGTTCTGCTTGAAACGTTAGCATTAGGCAAAACTATCATATCAACAGACTGTAAAGCTGGACCAAGGGAAATTCTTGCTCCCAATAGTTTAATAGAACAACAAACAAATGTTACTCAATATGCTGAATATGGAATACTTGTGCCGCCAGTTGATAAATTGAACTTTAATTCACTAGATGAACTTACACAAGAAGAAATTGCTATGGCTGAAGCAATAGTAGCGGTAGTAACTAATCAACAGCTCAGGGAGCGATATGAGAAAATGGCAATGATAAGAAGCAAAGATTTTTGTCCTGACGCTATAAATAAGAATTGGTTCGCATTGCTAGAAAACATACAAAAAGATATGATCACCTGTCAGAATAAGC
Organism: Acidaminococcaceae bacterium; assembly: GCA_050256135.1. GTDB lineage: Bacteria > Bacillota > Negativicutes > Acidaminococcales > Acidaminococcaceae > RZYP01. The sequence goes on from JBFWIF010000018.1 coordinate 18,388, forward strand.
TATCAACGTAAGTCTGTATGCTTGTGGACTTATTTAGTCGCGAAAGTACTGGTTGGCGTGTAGGCATTCATAGATGTTAGAAATGAAAGTTTGGGAGGATACCTGATGTTTTTTAGTGTTATCGTATCTGTCTATAATGCTGAAGCATATTTGGACAAATGTCTGCAATCTATTCTGCAGCAAACCTTCACTGATTTTGAAGTGATTCTTATTAATGATGGTTCGCAGGATAAAAGCACGGAGATTTGCGAAAAATATGCCCAGATGGACAAGAGAATAAGACTTATACATCAGGAAAACAGAGGGATTTCTGCTACAAGAAATATTTCTCTGGGGTTTGCGTCAGCACCGTATATCATATGGGTCGATGCCGATGATTGGATTGAGAAAGATCTATTGGCGGAGATGAAAAAGACTATTGATCAAACCGCTGCAGATATTATTATTTTTGATTTTTGTGTTGTCAAAAGTGACAGCTGCGAAAAACATACGCTGCAACATCATGAAGGATTTCTGAACAAACAAGTGGCAATGTCAGAATTGGCGCTTGATGAAGACATGCAATCATATTTGTGGAATAAGGCATTTAAGAGATCGTTGTTTGAGGATATTGGCTTTCCGGATATTTATAGGCTGATGGAAGATTATGCGATAATGCACCTTTTGTTTCACAAAGCTGCGACCTTCTATTATGTGCCAAAGTCACTTTATTATTATTTAGAAAGGCTGGGAAGTACCTGCCGTCCTCTTGGCTATGATGCGCAAAAAGAGCATGAAAATATTCAAATAACATTGCAGCGAATGAGTTTTCTTAATGAAAAGTATCCTTTGATTTCTCCTGCTGATACTTTGATTGCTCCCATTCACCACTCAATGAAAACTATATTCGCAGGAGATTATCAGGCTGAAGGACTGCAAACCGTCTTGAAACTCATGCGCAAGAATTTGTGGGGATTGCTCTGCACGAACAAACTATCTTGTAAAGAAAAAAGAGATATGCTCCTTATTGCTGCTGATCCGGCGCTTTATCGCAGGTACAAGCTTAGAAAGAAACGGGAGTTTTAATATGAAAGTTGCTTTTTTTATGTCAGAAAAACATTCCGGTCGCGGCGGCACAGAACAAGTTTTACTTGATATCTTTGAGTCTTTGCAGGCGGAAAATATAAATTGCAGTCTCTACTACTTATATCAGTTTGCTTTCCCGGATTTTTTAAAAAAGCTTAGAGGCAAAGTTTGCTTTTATAATTCGATGCCCCAGGTTTTAGCTCGCAAACATCTGTTAAGACCTCGATTTTTATTTCGCTACTGCTACGAAAAATCCAAAAGAGACATTATACACAAGATAGCAAAGGACAGGCCTGATATTCTTCTTGTTGTGAACATGAATCCCGAGTTTGCGCCATATATCAAGCTGTTTAAAACTTTATGCCCGAATACACCGGTGCTTTCATATTTTCATCTATCCATAAATAACCAGTTGCAGGAGCATTCTACGGTGGAATTTTTGCATTTATTTGATGCACACGTAGCAATCAGTTCCGGTATGAAGGACGACATATTTGCTGTCGTCAAAAACAAACCTATCTATTTGGTATATAATCCAATCAAATCTGCTGCCCCGGTTTTGCGTGCGCAAGATGCCACCAAGTTCATCTATTTAGGGCGTTGTGACGATAAAAACAAGAGAGTCTATGAGTTGCTCAGGATAATGGAACGTTTACGAGGAAAGTGGACTTTAGACATTTTTGGCAATGGCGGTGATGATCCGCAAGAAATTGAAAGAATCGAAGCTTTTATAGCAGAACAATTGCCAGATAAAGTGAAATTTCACGGCTGGCAGGAAAAACCATGGGAAATGATTGAGGAAGCTTCTGTTTTGCTGTTGCACTCTAACTCTGTTGAGGAAGTACAGCCGCTTGTTCTATGCGAAGCAATGGCTCGCGGTATACCTTGTGTCAGCAGTTTTTGTGCACCTGGTCTGCGTGAGATCCTTGTTCCTGAGCAAAATGGCTGGTTATATGATCTTGATGATGAAGAGGCATGTCAGAAAATACTGCAAGATATTATAGACAAAAAAATAACTCTCCCGCCGCCTTGTGAAGTGACAGAAAGTATGCGAAAGTTTTCAGCAGAACAAGTCACAGCGAACTTCATTAGCGCTTTGGAAAGTGAAATAAAGAAACACAAAATTAAGAACCAATTGGACAAAAGCGTAGAAAGCTTAAGGCCTAAGATTCCTCGACTACGCTCGGAATGACACACTAAGGGCGTTCTTCTTTCACTTCGTTTCAGTGCGAACCGCTGCGCCACACGCAGTAAACTGCTAGGTGGCTCATGCGTCGACTACGCTCGGAATGACAAAGTGGTAAAAGGTGTCATCTCGACCGAAGCGGAGAGATCTTAAAAGATAAAAAGGTAGGTGAAGATATGGAAACAATGAAATCATTAGATAAATCAAAGGCAATACTGGTTACAGGAGCGGCGGGCTTTATCGGTTTCTATCTGGCAAAAAGACTCTTGGAGGGAGGCTATCAGGTAGTCGGCATCGATAATCTTAATGCTTACTATGATGTGCGGCTGAAGCAGACAAGGCTTACACAACTGATGTCTTATGAGAACTTTACCTTTTATCCCAATGATATTGCGGATAAGGATACCTTAATGGGACTTTTTGCAAAGCACAAACCAGTAGTTGTCGTTAATCTGGCTGCGCAGGCAGGTGTCAGGTACTCTATCGACCATCCGGATGACTACATCCAGAGCAACATCATAGGTTTCTACAATATTCTCGAGGCTTGCCGGCATTATCCGGTGGAGCATCTTGTCTATGCTTCGTCGAGTTCTGTATATGGCTCCAATAAAAAAGTTCCGTTTGAAGAAACGGATTTCGTTGATCATCCGGTTTCCTTGTATGCTGCGACCAAGAAGTCCAATGAACTGATGGCTCATACTTACAGTCATCTCTACAAGATTCCTTCTACAGGTCTACGTTTCTTCACGGTCTACGGGCCTATGGGCAGGCCTGATATGGCGTATTTCGGCTTTACGGATAAGTACTTTGCTGGTGAAGCAATTCATATCTTTAATAATGGCGATTTCGAGCATGACCTTTACCGGGATTTCACCTATGTCGATGATATCGTCGAAGGTATTGTGAGACTGCTGCCCAAGCCGCCTGCAGCGGCTGAAGGTGTGCCGTGTAAGGTCTATAATATCGGTAACAACAGCCCGGAAAAATTAATGACGTTCATTACTACTCTCGAAAATGCTTTGAGCGAAGCGCTGCAGCGTGAAGTGGTATTTGACAAGGTCTTTGAGCCATTAAAACCTGGTGATGTACCAGCTACCTATGCTTCAACAGACCGTTTGCAGACAGCTGTTGGTTTCAAGCCGCAGACATCTATCCAGGAAGGTCTGCGCAGGTTTGCGCATTGGTATGTAGAATATTACGACGTGAAATGAGGGACTTCTTCCTTTTGATATCTAGATATACCAAGGTAAAGTTGATTAAGATTTTGGAGGGGATTACATGAAAAAAGCAGTTTCAGTTGCCTTCGTTGCTTGCTTGCTCGGGGCTAATATTGCGTGTGCGGCAGCACCGAAAGTGACGGCCAATGTTCCTTTATCCAGTGTTTGCTATGAATACATCGAAAAACTCAGCGGCATGGGCTATCTGACGTCTATGCCGACGGGAGCTAAACCCTATAGCCGTCTTGATATGGCGAAGTGGACGCTGGAGGCGAAGAAGGCCGCGGCGGCGAAACCTATGCCTGCATATCTTGCTTCCTATCTCAAACAATTGGAGCGAGAGCTGGCACCGGAGATTGCCGAGCTGAACGGTACAGGCAAAGCGGAAGATTTCAAACTGCGCGAAGTCAGTCTGGAATTCGCTTATGCGGATGCTGATCAGAGCACCTACGGTTACAATAGTGCTGCTCACAAGATACCTGCTGCCTGGCAGCCTCTCAATCAGCACAGCAATGGCTACCGTTATGGTAATGACGGTAATGTTGTTCTGGGCGCTGAGCTGTCTGGACGCATCGGCAATGAGACAATTGTTTCTTTGACGCCTAGATTCAGCTACGACGAAGACCAAAACGGCAAAGCTAGTTTGACTGAAGGTTATATCAAGACCAGAATCGGTGCGTTAGGTGTGGAAGTCGGCAGGCAGCCGCTTTTTTGGGGACAGGGAGCCACCGGCAGCCTTGTTTTGGGTGACGAGATGACACCTTTGACTATGGCTAAGGTTAATTTCCTGGAACCGCAGAAGATAGGCGGTTTCTTTAAGTTCCTTGGTACTACGAACATTAATGTTTTCTATAGTGAGTTGGAAAGCAATCGTGCAAGCAAAGCAATAGCAAATGGTGATACGCTTGATTATAATAACCCTGGTCTTATTGGTATCCGTTCGGATTTTGTTCCTTCGGCTAACTTCACTTTCGGCTTAACCAGAGTATCTATGCTGGGCGGTGATGGCAACGGCCTTTCGCTGTCCGACTGGGGTGACTGGTTGGTTGGCAAGAATGCTTATGATGATGATCTTTGGAATGATATTGCTGGGTTTGATTTCCGGTATCGTTTCCCGGGAGTACAGGTTTATGGAGAATTATATGGTGAGGATCAGGCTGGCTATCTGCCGTCCAAGACTGCGGAACGGATAGGATTATATTTCCCGCAGCTCAGCAAAGACGGTGCCTGGGAACTGAAGACGGAATATGCGCACACCAAGAATTGCTGGTATGACCACAGTGCTTTTCAAGATGGCTGGTCTTACAAGGGCGGTCTCTTGGGTGATGCGATGGGGCCGGATGCTCAGAAGTTCTATGTGGGTGTAAAGCGGCACTTGAATGCGGACGAAAGAATTGGCTTCAATGCTATGCATGTTGATATGGAACGCTCACTTGCTGCCGCTCAGCAACTTGATGAGTTCTGGTTCTCTTATGAACGTCAGCTGGAAAAAGATGTTTATTTGGAGGCCATGCTTGGTTTGGCCAAACTGGATAATGCCGGCTACGATAATGGACGCGACGATACTACCTGTTTGGCATCCGTGACTCTGCGCTGGAGAATGTAATGACAAGGTGAGCGCATGAAGCGGCGGCAGTTTGTAATGAAACAAGAAGAATAAAAACAGAGTGGTACAAAGGGGACGGTCCCCTTTGTACCACTCTGCTGTTTTTACTTCATTTTTTTCTTTATTTGATATATTTATTTTCTAATTTGTCCATAGTTCCGTTGAATTTCATTTCTTCCATCCACATATTTACATAGTTCAAGAAAATCTGGTCACCTTGCTGCATCAGGATACCGAAGTTGTTTTTGGTAAAAGGTTCGTCGATCAGCGGTGCGGCTAATTTTGCGTTGTCACGTGTGTAACGGCGTGCTTCCATTGTTTCAGTGATCATGACATCTGCTTTGCCGTCGGCAATTAGACTTGGAATTTCTGCATTTTGAGGATGAACGAGTAGTGTGCAGTCTGGCAGATTGGCTAGAGCAAACTTTTCATTAGTGCCGCCGGGATTGACCATGACGCGCACAGATTTCTTGTTGATATCCGCAAGAGTCTTAAACTTTTTAGAATCTTCTTTGCGAATAAGGATGGTTTTGCCAAAGACAAGATAACCATCGCTCAAGGCCATTTTTTGTTCGCGGGCGAAGGTGCGGGTAATGCCGCACATGGCAATGTCAAATTTGCCGGCTAGAGTATCCGCCGTCAATGTTTTCCAGGTTGTCGGCACATATTGTACTTTAACACCTAAAGATTGGGCTAGAAGAGAGCTTGCTTCAGCGTCAAAACCTTCATATTCGCCAGTTTGCTTGTTGAGGTAGCTCATAGGTTTATAATCGCCTGTGGTACCGACTAATAGAAAACCTCTGCTTTGGATATCATCGATTTTTGAAGCATGTGCTTCTTGGGCAAATCCGCCAAAAGAGAGAGTAGTTACTGTCAGCGCAATTGCCAAAATTGCTTTCTTTACACTAATCACTGTATCACCATCCATTTTCCAAAAATATATTTTTAGTGTACTCTTAAAAAGGGTGATTGTCCAGAGAAGTTTTGACATTTGCATTTTTTGGCAGGCTATTTATTTGTTGAAAAGAGTTTTTGTTTTTTCCTTAACTTCACTCATTAATTTGATGCCAAGGACAAAACCGTAGTCAAAACCATGTTTCTCTTCTAATGAGGCCAGTTCAAAGAAAAGGGAGCCGTAATCATGAAAACGTTTTTGATCGACCACGGACATTTTATTCATGAAATATTGTTCTTCTTCACCTAGTTTATGCGCAATGTCACCATAGTACTTACTGTGAGGGTGCTCGTTTTCCGGTTGCCTCTGCAATGATTTGTAAAATTTTCCTATAATATTTTCCATTTTCGAATATCCTTTCTTGCTGTTATTTACGTTTGTTTTTAGGAGTTAAGCTTGACATAATTAAGTTTATTGCCAGCTTAAAACCATAAACGAAATTTTCATATTCATGTATATGGCAGAGATGTATATGTGTCTCACCGAATTCTTCAAATTTTTTATAATCTTCGGGTGAAAGAATTTTTCTAAAATAATCGTCTGCTTCATCAATTTTTTTATAAAACTTATTGCATTTTTTCCCTTTAAAATAAAGTTCAGATTCGAATGGTATCTTATTATAATATAGTTGCTTGAGTGAATTTTTGAACATTGTAATTCCCTTCCCATCAATTATTCTAATCACCTTATTCTAAAAGCATCAATTTTTATGGGTATTGATAGCTTTTACAGTTTAACAAGTGTTTCAATTTTTCCCTGTTGAGAGGATTTCGGTAAAAAACAGTTTTTATACTTAGTGTTGTGTTTATTTGCTGCACAGCTTATACCTCCTATAATTAAAAACTTATGAAGGATTTATTTGTATAATTAAAATAGGAAAAAAGTTCTTTTTACGAATTTTATATGCAGATATTCAATATAAATACAATAAAAATACATTATACGTAATTATAACAAATTATAACATAACTGTTTCCGTAATTTAATAAAAGCTAACATTTATCTTTTGCGATAAACGTAATAAAATTATTCTGAGGTGTAAATTATGAATAATTTGAAAGTTGTTAGAAAGAGTAAAAATTTAAAACAGAAATTTGTTGCGGACTATTTAAATGTTACGGCGGCGACATATTGCCGCTATGAGACGGGGATTATGAAACCAACACCGGAAACGTTAATTCGTCTAGCTAAATTGTTTGATGTATCGGTAGATTTTTTACTTGGTGTGGAAACTGAGACTCATTCCATGAAAAATATTAGAGGAAACCACGTGAAAGAAATTGATTTAGCAAAAATTCTGCTAGATGAGAAGTTTTCTGTTATGCTGAATGACCGCGTGCTTGATCTGCAAGATAGAAAGGTAATGCTCGCAATAATTACTGCTTACCAAGAGACGAAATCCAAAGCATAAAAAGCATGTGGCTTGCCAGATGCCTAATATTCAGTGCATTTTTTGCTTTATTCTAGAAGTTGAAAGGAAATATCATTTTTGTTCGTCGCAGGTGATTCGTATTTTTTTCGGTAAAAATAATACGATAATGGTAATATTTGTAGACGTTTGTATGGGTAATGTTAGAATAAAGCAAAAAAAGTATTTAGCTTTGGTGCAAGTACTGCTAAGCTAAATAAATTGTTTAGCTAGAAGGACTTTATTAATTCATATAGAAGTAGTTATATATTATAAAATGAATGATTAATTAATGATGTTAAAAGAGGGGATTATTATGTTTAAAACATATGAAAAAGACGGTAGATTCTATTTTGAGTATGGATTGACCAAAATTGAGACGACAGAATTAATTGATGAAAAATTAGTGGTTTATGACAAAGATTTTGGTTATATCTATAAGAGTAGACTTATTGAGGAATATGCAAAAGAGGATTAAAATGACAAACATTATGGTTTATTATTGGGAAGCCTTCAGCTTTGGAATTTAAAGCGGAAGGTTTTTTCATATAAAACGCACAAAAATCTGTCTCAGCGAACTTTTTTGGTAAAAATACTGCAATAATGGTAATGCTTGTGTATGTTTTAGTAACTGATGTTAAAATGAAGTGAGATAAAATAGGATAAGAGTGTGATTATATAATTTTTTCTAATTAAAGAAAATAATTGGTGAAATGAGTTTTCAGCATAAGGAGGGCAGCGTTTCTATGATAGATATTCATACTCACATAATAGACGACGCAGAAGACATTGAAGCCTCGCTAGCCCTTTTGCGTATGGCTGTAGGCGCAGGTACAACTGATATTGTGGCGACGCCGTATATCAGTGAGGGAACTGAGCTCGCAAAGTGGCAGTTAATTAAGGAAAGAACTGAGAAACTGAATAGCGCTGCACAGGAAAAAGGTATCCCCATTCACGTTTATGCCGGAGCGGAATTGGAGATGAACTGGAATCTTTTAAGTATGTTAAAAACTGGACAGGAAGATTACTGTCTGGCTGGCAGCCGCTATATTCTAATCAAATTGCCGCAAAATAATATACCAAGTTATGCTGAAGATTTCTTTTATGAAATACAAGTAAAGGAATTGACACCAATTATTGCTCATCCTGAACGTCATTACGTATTGACGAAACATCCGGATATGCTGCATCAGTGGATAAAAGAGTTGGGTGTAATGGTGCAGTGCAATATTGACAGCTTTACTTATAAATATGGCATGGAAGTAAAGAATTTTGCTGATTTGCTCATAAGAAATAATATGGTACATTTTCTTGGTTCTGATGTTAACAGCAGAGAACGCCGCAATAAGGATATCGGCTCTGTTTTGAAGCTGTTAAAAGAAAAACTCGAACCAAACATTTTGGAGAGAATTACAAGGACTAATTCACAAGCTGTTATTGAGAATAGGTATATTGATGTTAATGTAGCTAAAGAGCTTTTATTGCCTTACGATAAATCAAAGGGTTTTTTGAAACGGCTCTTTGGGTAAACTGTTGAATGTTTTATTGATGTTAAGCAAAGGAGAAGACCAAAGGGGACTGACCCCTTTGGTCTTCTCCTTTGCTTTTTTATGTGTGCTATAATAAAAAAATAGTGTTATTGTATTTACCAAGCGGCTGTTTGAAGCCAAGAGGGCAGCGACGAATATGGGAGTGATTTTATTTATGAGTATTGGCAGGGAATGGCAGAAGTTCAAGGCGATGTGCTGTTTTTTCGCGAAAAAGCAGAATCCTGTTTTTGCCGTATATGATTATATTCACAAGAAAAATAAATATGGGATAAAGCCGGAAGTTTATTTTAAGTGGGGGTTGGACAGGCTCACTTTTGCTAATTTGGCTTCATATGTTTCTTATGATGAATATCTGGATATTATAGAAAATAGAATTAATAATGACTTAGAAGCGCAGAAAATTCTGCGCGATAAGGGCACGACACTGAGGCGGTTGCCGAAGCATCTTTTAAAGCGCGAATTTTTAGATTTGCGTTATTGTGATTTTGAGGATTTTTATTCCTTTGTCAATCGGCATAAAAAAATCGTAGTCAAGGTTTACAACTCAGCTATGGGCGACCAGGTTAATGTCGTGGATACTGAGCGGGAACAATTGACGGGATTGGCCAATAAAGAGAAATTGGAGAGGGTATTTGCCGATTACCAAAGCAAGTCACTCTATATTATTGAGGAATATATACATCAGCATCATGAATGGTCGCGGATAAATCCTTATTGTGTCAATACTATCAGGGTTCACACGGTCAAAACGGCTGCAGGCAAATATGAAACCTGTTGGCATTGGTTGGCGCGCTTCGGCAGGAAGGGCGAAAGCATTGACATGCACGGTGCTTTTGTTGTGTTGGTGGATCCTGAAAGCGGAAGAATTATTACTGATGCCTTGGACGAGGGGATAGGCGGGAGAGAATGGTTTCTGCCAAGTGAATCGCCGATGAAAGAGATGAATGAAGCTGCTAATGTACGTTTCAAAGATATTGTCATGCCTTTTAAGGATGAAGTTAAAGAAGTTGTTGAAGAAGCGGCAGCTCTTTTCCCCGAGATTCCATTAATTGGCTGGGATGTTGCACTTACAGAAGAAGGGCCTGCAATAGTCGAAGGCAATGGCTGTCCTGTAGCATTCACGCCTATTCAGCAATTGTATGCGACTATAAGCAGTGGCGTATTTTATCGCGAAGAATTGGAAAACGTGATGAAAAAAATATAAGATTCCGAAGAGGTGTCTATGCGACTTTTACATAAAATATTTATTTTATTTCGCCCCATATTTTTTTGGGGATATAGGCAAATGGGAATAGACGAGGCTGCTGATAAATATATGGTTGCAATAGATGACGTTCCCGAACGTGTAGAATATTGTATCGTTTTGGGTGCGCTGGTAAAAAAAGCTATGACTCCGCTATTGAAGGCGCGTCTGGATGCGGCGATTGCCATTCATAAGAAAAGACCGGCAACCAAGTTTATCTTATCGGGGTGTCCGGTGAAAAGAGGTTTCTTCAGCGATGTGGATGTGATGTATGAATATTTGACGGCTAATTCTGATATTGCTGCTTCCAATCTTATTAAGGATTACGAGGGCTGGAACACGTTGCGTTCTTTCAAGTCTTTGCAAAATAAAAAAATGGCAAATGAACTTATGGTTGTAACCAACAGGTTTCATTTGCCAAGGGCTCTCTATATAGCGGAAAAATTAGGTTTTTCTCCTTATGGTATAACTGCTGACCCAAAGGAGAATTTTGATTTGAGTTTTTTTGAAGATCGGGAAATAGCCGCGAGCTATAAGGCGTGGTTTAATCTTCATATATGATATGCGGACAATAAAACCATTGTTCCCAGTCTCTTTGCTTGAGGCTGCTTTTGATGACGCCATTGCCGAAATCAGGGTTGTTGGTTGCTTCAATCACATCGCCGTTGCCTATATAAACGCCCACATGGCCTTCGAGATAAAGACAAATGCCGGGTATTTCCGGCAGCGAGCAAATTGATCCTTTGGCTGGTGATTTTTCGATGAAAAGTTTGCTGTTGTAATCAACTGCGGGATTGTAGCGAAAATGGTTTTTGCCGTTCATCAGATAGTTTTTGATGAGTCCGCTGCAATCAACCGCGTAGTAATTGTTATCGATAAAACCTTCGTATTCATGTTGTTTTTTTTCGGTATAATAGTCTGGATAGCGTCTTATTACTTCGTGAAAAAGCGTAAGTGACAAGATTTGCCCCAAACCGCCCCAAAGATAAACGGTCGGCAATGCAAGAAACTCCTGGACGTGTCTTACCAACCCGTAATTTGTTTTTTCAGTTAACATGATAGTGCTCCCTTGCAGCGAAGTAGTCTATCACAATGTTAACACGGCGGTTACCGGTGGTAAAGGTAAAAACGTTAAAAGCGATGATGGTTTCAGGAGAATGTAAAAAAAAGGGGACATATCGAATTATTTCTATTTTTGTGCTATTATTTAGCTGCAGTAATATTTAATTGTAAGGAGTTGTTGATTTGTGTTGAATTCTGTAAAAATGGATATTGTAATAATGCGGGAGGTGCATGCAAAATAAATTAATGCATATACCTCCCAAAGGGTTTTAGCAAAACTTTGGAGGGTAGGAAAATTGCAAAAGATAAATATGACAAATTTAGGGCTCAGCCAAAGGTTTATTACTGAGTCTTCTTTATATACGGGTCTTTATATAGGCCGGATCGTTTCTCAATATAAGGATCTGTATAAGGTAGCAACCGCTAAGGGGGAAGTGTCGGCCGAAATATCAGGCAAACTGCGTTTTACGGCTAAGGCAGTATCTTATTATCCAGCTGTTGGTGACTTCGTAATGATTGACCGCGATAACGACTGCGGCGGCAATGCCATTATCCACCAGGTATTGACGCGCAAAAGCGCCTTCATTAGGAAAGCTGCTGGTACAGGTAATAATGACCAGGTAGTGGCGGCTAATATCGACACGGTGTTTATTTGTATGTCGCTTAATAACGACTACAATCTTCGCAGGGTTGAGCGTTATCTGGGTATCGCCTGGGATAGCGGAGCTGTTCCGGTGATCGTGCTGACAAAGGCTGACTTGTGTGATGATGTTGCCGGGAAATTGCGGGAACTTAGCGAAATTGCCTGCGGTGTTGATGTGCTTGTGACATCAAGCTTGACCGAGGATGGCTTGCAGGCTGTGCAGGCTTATTTGGAAGAGGGCAGGACGATTGCTTTTATTGGTTCGTCCGGAGTTGGCAAATCGACCTTGATCAATAGGCTTTTGGGTCAAAATATTATGGAAACTCAGGGGCTAAGGAATGATGATAAGGGGAGACATACGACAACCAGAAGGGAACTTTTCGTATTGCCGGCAGGTGGTATCGTCATTGATACACCGGGAATGAGAGAGCTCGGCATAGAAAGTGCCGACTTGTCCAAAGCCTTTGCCGATATTGACGATTTGGCGAGAATGTGTAAATTTCATGATTGCACACATAATAATGAGCCTTGCTGCGCTGTTCAGAAGGCGATAAATGAAGGGCGCCTTTCAGCAGAGAGGCTTGCCAATTATTTAAAAATGAAAAAGGAAGCAAAGTATGAGGGCTTGAATTCCAAGCAGATTGAAGCTGAAAAAATGGCCAGTATGTTTGCGGAATTCGACGGTGTTAAAAACGCCAGGGCTTTTCTTAAAGAAAAAAGCAAAAAACGCCATTAACAAAAAGGACAAAGGGGTCAGTCCCCTTTGTCCTTTTGTTAGGCATGATATAAGT
>JBFWIF010000019.1:0-30358 GCA_050256135.1 Acidaminococcaceae bacterium
ACAGGCTCTTGAGCAATTTTCCTTATTTCTCTTACTCTCTCTACATTAGTGTCCATCTCGTTAGCAATCTCCTCAGGTAAAGGTTCTCTACCAAGTTCTTGCAGGAGTTGGCGTGAAACACGCACTAACTTATTAATCGTTTCCACCATATGTACAGGAATTCTTATAGTTCTTGCTTGATCAGCAATAGCACGCGTAATTGCTTGTCTAATCCACCATGTAGCATAAGTACTGAATTTAAAACCTTTATTATAGTCAAATTTTTCAACAGCCTTAATCAAACCAAGATTGCCTTCCTGAATCAGATCCAAAAACAACATACCGCGACCTACATACCTTTTGGCGATACTGACAACCAAGCGCAAATTTGCTTCTGACAGACAACGTTTGGCATCCTCGCCATGATCAACAATTTCTTGCAAAGTTTTCTTAAATAGTTCATTACAATTATCCCACTCAAGAAAAACTTCTGCGTCTTTAACTGTGGACAGCTGTTTTTTGACTGTTTCCAGCAATTCCTTAATCTCCAAAAGGTAGCTTGCCTCGGTATCAGAAGTTTGCTTTTTAATAACAGCTTTCTTTTTATTTTCCGTAAACTTTATCTGGCTGTCTGCCAACAGACGCTGAATTCTGACGATTTCATCTTTTGTAAATTCTTCACACATCTCTTGAAAGTCAGAATTCTTGATACTTTTACCAGTATCATTGATTGCAATTAATCTGGAAAAAACCTTGTTCACCGAACGTTCTTCATACCAATTTATTTCTTTTTGGAGCAACTCTTTGGCGCGCAGTAACATACCTTTAACATCATTTTCATCCGGTAAAACTAATAAAACATGTTCAGTAACTTCATTGGCTAAAATTTTTTGAGCTTGGTTTCCCTTATCCATACGTTTAGCCAACTTAATCTCATCTTCACCCACCAGAAGAGGAACACGACCGATTTCCTTGAGATACATGCGAACCGGATCATCAATGCTAACACCTTCAGGTACAGTTAGGTTGACAAGCTCATGCTCAGCAATAGGTTCCTCATCAACTTCCCCACCTGTAGGCGGAACAGCTGTATCATCAATTACCTCAATACCCTTACGGGCAATCAAATCGTACATGTCTTCCATATCATCAGTGCTCATTTCTTCAGCGCTTTGCATGGAGTCCATAATTTCGCGATAGGTGAGAACGCCGCCATGGCTCTTCCCCTTATGTAAAAGTTCTTCTACCTGCTCTGTTGAAATCTTTTCATTTGCCATTGCGTTCCCTCCTTTCCGTTACTATTAATTTTAAATTAATATCATTAAAACATTTTTTTAATCTCATTCTTTATTCGCTGACTTTCTGCTAATTCCTGCAAAAATTTTTCATCACCTGCACGTTCATATTCTGATGCCAGACGGCAATGGTATTCGTACTGCTTCTCTAATCCCGATATTTTCAGTTGCCTGATACAATCATTTAAGATTTGGCTGGCTGCGTTTACCGACAAGTCTAACTGTAAAATCACTTCTAGCTCGGATGCGCAGACTTCAGACAATTCCGCAAAAAGATCGGCCACAATATTGGGGCTCTTTCTCGCTGATAATTCTATGAACTTTTGATAAATTTCTGTTCGTTTAACGTCGCAAAAACCAATATCATCAATTTCAGCAAGAAAATCTGACGTAACATTACCACCACCGTTTATAAGCGCAAACAACAAGTGTCTCTCAGCCTGATCAACAGGATTCACTTTGTTCTCTTCTTTTTTTCTTCTCATCAAAGCATCAGAAACAGCAATGCCATTACCACGTCTTATCTTTTTGAACTCATTAACAATCAGATTTTCATCAATTGTAAGTTTCTGAGCCAAATTACGAATTCTTCTGACTACCTCGATATCACTTTTGCATTCTAATAGGAACGGTAGTATATTCGACACAGTCTTTACTTTTCCTTCAAGAGTTGAAAAATTATTCTTTTCCAAAGTTCTTTCAATCTGGAAATCAACCCCGGAAGCAGCTTGAGCTATTAGGTTCTTAAACGCATCTGCGCCTTCATTCCTGATAAATTCATCAGGGTCTTTACCCTTTGGAACTACAAGCACTTTAACTTCGAGTCCAGCTTTTAAAGCAATAGGAATTGCGTCCATAGCCGCCTTCAAACCAGCTTCATCACTGTCAAAAGAAAAAACTACTTCAGGAACAGCACGAGCAATTAAATTGGCATGCTGTTCAGTAAAGGCTGTTCCCATGGACGCCACAGTCCAGTCAATGCCGGCTGCATGCAAGCTTATTGCATCCATATGACCTTCAACAACAATAATTTGTTTATGTTCCTTAGCAGGTTTAAACGCGACATCCATGCCAAAAAGTATGGAACGCTTCGTAAACAATTCTGTTTCACCAGTATTCAAATATTTCGGTTCACCTTTGCCAACCACTCTGCCGGTAAAACCAACCACTCTGCCTCTGGCATCTTTGATAGGGATCATCACGCGTTCTCGGAAACGGTCATAAATACTTCCGTCGTCACGCTTTACAGCCAAACCGGCTTTAGCAAGCAACTCAGCACTAACCCCTCTTTTTCCCAAAGCATTGCAAAGTGTGTGGTAACCTGGTACCGCCAATCCTAAAGAAAATCTTTCAATAATATCAGCATCAATTCCACGCTTGGACAAATACTCAAGAGCGCTCTTGCCATATTCAGTTTTTAAAAGACAAGCCTGAAAAAATTGAACAGCTAAAGCATTAGCATCATAAATTTGCTTAGAGTTCTTTTCTCTTAATCTCTCTTGCTCAGTCTTTTGTTTTTCAGGTATTGGTATGCCGTATTTATTGGCCAAAAGTTTAATGGCTTCCGGAAAACTTACATTTTCAATTTTCATAACAAAATTGAAAACATCACCACCAACGTGACAACCAAAACAATGAAAAAGGTTTTTATCCGGTGTAACCGTAAAAGAAGGCGTTTTTTCGCCATGAAAGGGACAACATCCCCAATAACGACCGCCTTTCTTTTTCAGCACGACATACTCTGAAACTACTTTAACAATGTCAGCTTGCGCCCTAACTTGTTCTTTAAAACTCTCATACGCATCATTCATAAATACACCCGTTACACTAATTCAAGAAACTTACTGATTTATTATATTCAATATGAATAGTTTTTTTCCTCTTTTTAAGTTAAAGATTTTTAGCCTTCGACCTTATGCTTGAGCAAATAAATACTAATTAAATAGTAAAGAATAATACAAAACTTAATGAATTTTGCTACTATACTCATATCTTTACAACAGAGCATTTGCAAAAAAAACCACAAAACACATACTATAGTTTTCATTAGAAATTTGATATAATTAAGAACTACGGAGGATATATTATGAAGAAAATTTTAATTATTGTCTTTATTTTTTGCCTGTTTCCTTTATCTTGTCTGGCAAAACCTATAATAAAGTGCGATAAACAAACATTTGATCCTATAACAACCACATATTATCTGGAAGGTAATGTCTCAGTCGATACTGGCAACAGATTAATCACTGCCAACAGAGCGCAAGTTGAATTATACTCTCTTGAAGTATACGCGGAAGGTAATGTAAATCTTACACAGGATAATATGGTTTTTACAGGTGATACAGTTCATGTTTATGGCAGTAAAAAAACAGCAGTCGTCGAAGGTGATATTAACTTCAGCGATGGCAACATCACTATTACTGCCAACAAAGGTTCTTTCAACTGGGGTACAAAAGACGCGATTTTTGCAGGCAATGTCCTAATAAATGCTGATGATTCTTCCTTCACCGGCACAACACAAAATCTTATAAAAACTAATAAAAATGAAGCTGGTCAAATAGCAACAGACAAAATAATTTATAATGTGCGAAACAAAAAATTTCACGATTAAAACAACCCCCGCATTTGCGGGGGTTGTTTATTTTCCAGACAAAAAACTAACGATTTAAATTCTTAGCGGCATACTCTAGGATCATGCCCGCAGTCTCCTCAACAGCTCGGTTGGATACGTTAATGATTTTGCAATGTATCCTTCTCATTATTGCTTTAGCATACTCTAATTCTTCGTTAATGCGGTTAACATCAGCATAAGTTGCATTATCTGATAGTCCCATCGTTTTTAAACGTTCAACGCGAATCTCATTAAGTTTATAAGGATCTATCAAAAGTCCGATAACTTTGTGCGGCGGGACTTTGAATAATTCCTCTGGCGGTGTTATTTCTGGCACCAGCGGCACATTAGCCACTTTTAGTTGCTTGTGTGCCAAATACATGCTCAAAGGTGTCTTGGAAGTACGCGAAACACCAATAAGAACGATATCCGCTTTAGAAAGACCCCAAGGGTTCTTCCCATCATCATATTTAACAGCGAATTCAATGGCCTCAACACGTTTGAAATACTCATGATCCAGGGCATGGATAAGTCCAGGTTGATTTTTCGGCAACAGACCCGAGGTTTTTTCAATTGCTTTAAGCACAGGACCTATAATATCTACTACTTCAACATTTTTCTCTTTTGCTTCGTTAGCAATTATCTCACGCAGTTCAGGCGATACTATTGTATGACAGATCACGGCGTTATTTTCCTTGGCCTCTTTGACGATAGCATGTACTTGTTCTGCATCTCTCAGATAAGGAACGCGGATGATATCAAATTTTTCCTGTACAAATTGACTGATTGTTGCCTTTGCTACAGCCTCAGAAGTTTCGCCAATAGAGTCTGAAACAGCATAAATTATTGGTAAATTAGCTATGATAAATTCCTCCTTTGCCCTCCGCCAGGTCAACCAGCAGTCTGGTAAAATTAGTCTTAGTGATTCTGCCCACAACCTCATAACAATGCTTTTCTTCATTAATCGTTTTAACTACAGGCAAGCAATCAATTTCATTATCAATTAAACGTCTTGCTGCCGTTGCCGCAGAGTCCTCAGGTTTTGTAACTATTAATTTTGACAGTGGCGTCATAACCATAACAATTGGTATATTCTGCAGGTCCGCACCTTTGTTAATAGCTGTTTTAAGTAAATCTTTACGCGAAACTATTCCCAGCAGTGTACTATTATCACCAACAACAAAAACAGTTCCTACATCCTCTAAAAACATAGTGACTACAGCATCGTAGGCACTTTTATCATTGTGAATACCGATAGGAACGGATTGAATATCCCGCACGCAAATACCTGATATTTCTTCCATCAGCATACCTAATGTGTTCTTACCCGTAAAATAATATCCAACTTTCGGCCTGGCATCTAGTATCCCGCTCATTACAAGAATTGCCAGATCAGAGCGCAAGGCTGCTCTTGTTACGTTTAACCTCTCTGCAATATGTTCGCCTGTTATCGGTCCGTCCTGACGAACAATTTCTGCAATTCGTTTTTGTCTATTGCTTAGAGAAATGTTACTCACTTCCTTTCCAAACTCAAAACAGTGTATGCTTTATTATACGCTATTTGTCTAAAAAATCCTCTTTTTAAATAGCAGCTACACTAAATAATTATATTCAAACAATTTGCTCTATAAAAAACACCCATGCTCCAGTTACCGTCCTTGGTTTGGCAACCTTTGCATGGGTGTAATTATTTACTATGAATTACCAGATAAGATCGGTGTCGTCAGCTTTGCCTTTACCAGTCAAAGCATCCAACATAATACGTTGTTCAACTTGAGCTACCATTTTTTTGGTAAACTTCACGGTATCAGGGTTTACTGACATACTATCGATACCATTTTTCACCAGAAATTCAGCAAACTCAGGATATACGCTTGGTGCTTGTCCACAGATAGATACTGTCTTGCCATCTTTGTGAGCAACTTCAATCAAGTGTTTTATAGCACGACGTACAGCAAGATTGCGCTCGTCAAAGATATGAGATACTGTATCATTATCACGATCGCAGCCTAGAGTAAGCATTGTAAGATCGTTAGAGCCGATCGAATAACCATCAACATACTTGTTAAACTGGTCAGCCAAAATTATATTGGCAGGTATTTCAGCCATCAGCCATACTTTGAAGTCTTTACCACGAGAAAGTCCTTCCTGAGCCATCAGGTTTGTTACCTTTTCACATTCTTCAACACTGCGGCAGAAAGGTATCATAACATGCAAATTCTTAAGACCGAACTCTTCACGAACTTTACGAACAGCTTTGATTTCCAATTTAAAAGCTTCTATATACTTAGGATCATAATAGCGAGAAGCTCCACGCCAACCCAAAAGTGCACTTGGTTCATAAGGTTCAAACTCATCTCCGCCTTTTAGGTCACGATACTCGCTAGATTTGAAATCGCTGAATCTTAAGGTTACCGGGCGCGGTGACATAGCCTGGCAAACTTGGCGGAAACCTTCTGCCAACTGATCAACAACTTTTTCAGGGTGACCAGTTTTAATCAAGTACAAAGGATGTTCGTGAATATATGTTGTCCAAATGAATTCTTCACGCATCAAACCAATACCATCACAAGGAAGAACTGAGTATTTTTCAGCGAGTTCAGGATCACCAAGATTCATATAAATCTTAGTTCCAGTAACAGGGAAAGTTTCTGCAGCTACAACGGCAGCGTTAGCCTCTGGTTTTTTAGCACTTTCAATAATTCCTTCATAAACAACACCATTACTAGCATCTACGGTGATATCAATACCATCTTTAATTGCAGTAGTAGCTGATTCGCCTCTGCTCTTGGTACCAACTATACAAGGGATGCCAAGTTCACGGCTGACAATAGAAGCATGGCAGGTCATACCGCCCGAATCTGTTACAATTGCTTTAGCCTTCTTCATTGCTGGCACCCAGTCAGGCGCGGTCATTTCGGTAACCAATATTTCACCGTCTTTAAATTCATCAATAAGTGATGGATCAAGAATTACGTGAGCACGACCAGAAACCTGACCTGGGCTTGCTGGCAATCCTTTGACGATAACTTTACGGTCGGTAGTTATTTTAGTGCTTTCCACTTTTTTACCCTCTTCTTTATTACGACGAGACCAAACAGTTTCAGGCCGAGCTTGCAATATCCAAATTTTGTCAGTACGTTCGTCAATGCCCCATTCAATATCCA
Organism: Acidaminococcaceae bacterium; assembly: GCA_050256135.1. Taxonomy (GTDB): domain Bacteria; phylum Bacillota; class Negativicutes; order Acidaminococcales; family Acidaminococcaceae; genus RZYP01. The sequence continues at coordinate 7,053 of JBFWIF010000019.1, forward strand.
TATAGCAACCATAATGTTTTTCAATCTTTTCAGCATAGCTAGCCAGTTCAAGAATCTGTTCATTAGTCAGCGTCTGTTTATGACGATTTTCTGCAGGGACTGGTTGTTCTTCACAATCGCCGCCCTTTTTACGAACAAGCATTACATCTTGCGCATTAACATTAGTTTCAATAATTCTATTATCGGCTTTCGAAACCGTATAGTTATCAGGAGTTACAGTTCCCTGTACAACATATTCACCAAGACCATAAGCAGCCTCTATAAGAATATTTTCATCATTGCCAGTTGCAACATTTACAGTAAACATTACGCCGGCAGCCTTAGAAAATACCATCATTTGAATAACAGCACTCAATGCAACATCCAGATGATCAAAACCTTGCTTTTCTCTATAATATACAGCGCGATCAGTAAAGCAGGAAGCATAGCATTCCTTTACTTTTGCAATAACAGTTTCAGCACCTTGAACATTCAAATAAGTATCTTGCTGACCTGCAAAACTTGCATCAGGCAAATCTTCGGCAGTAGCACTGGAACGAACAGCAACAAAAGGCAGCTTTTCACCGACTTTTTCTGCTAATTCAGCATAAGCTACTGCTATTGCTTTCTGCAAATCATCAGGCATTTTCTCAGCCATAATAGCTGCACGCAGTTTGGCGCTTACATCGCGCAACAAAGCACTATTCTCTACATCAGTAAGTTCAGCGAGCAATGCCGCCATTTTTTCCTTCAATCCGCTTTTCTCAATAAAATATCTATAAGCGTATGCAGTAGTTGCGAAGCCATAAGGAACGGGCACATCCGTCTTTGAAGTCATTTCGCCGAGAGAAGCTGATTTACCGCCAACTATTGGAACATCAGTTTTTTCTAACTGTTCAAACCAAAGTAGAAACTGTTCTTCCTTTTTCATTGTAGCACTCCTTTTGTCATATACTTATTAAATTGCTATTCCTAATATAGTATACACTATATCATGTTTATATTAGTTGTTCAAGTGAATTTTTTATAAATTTTATACATTTTTGTACTTTTCTTTACAGTACTATCGAACTTAGATCACCGACCATGCTAGCCGTCTCTTTGACTTGTACCAAGAGAGCTAAACGATTGTTTTTTACATTTTCATCTTTATCCATAACCATTACTGTATCAAAGAATTTATTAACCGGTGCAGACACTTCATTCATTAATTTAAGCACTTCGGCATAGTTGTAAGCAACCAAGGCTGGAATAGTTTCTTTTTGTAAACGGCAGATAACTTCATAGAGTTCTTTTTCTGCAGTCTCCACAAACAAGTTTTCCTTGATAATAGTTTCGCCTTCCGCTTTTTTGCAAAGATTAGCGACACGGGTAAAGGCTTGAATGCTTTCAGCTGCTTCAGGTGTTTCAACGTATTCGGCTAGAGCCTTCGCCCGCGCAAACAAATCAACTATATCATCATTGGCCTTTTCATTTAATACTGCATCAATGACGTCGTAGCGAATTTTTTGATCACTCATCATGTTTTTAACGCGCTGCACAAAAAATTCTTGCAATTGACCCAACAATTCTCTACTTTTAGCACAAGGAACATTTAACAATTCTAACACAGCGGACATTGTCTTAAGCAAAGGCAGATGATAATTGCCATCAATCAAAATATTAATAATACCAATTGCCTGGCGGCGCAAAGCATAAGGATCCTGCGAACCAGTAGGTATTAATCCACGACTGAAAGTGGCAGCAATATTATCCAACTTGTCGGCAATACCTACCAAACGGCCAATATCAGTTTTTGGCAATTCATCACCGGCAAAACGTGGCAAATAGTGCTCAAATATACCCTGTGCCACTTCTGGCTTTTCACCATCAAGCAAAGCATACTCGCGTCCCATAACACCTTGTAATTCGGTAAATTCACATACCATGCCAGTTACCAAGTCAGTCTTGGACAACAGAGCAGTACGCTGCAAAACAGCTTCATCAACTTTTACGTTCAGATTCTTTTTCAATGTCATTGCAATATCAGCCAAGCGCACACTCTTGTCATAAATATTGCCAAGACCTTCCTGGAATACAACAGTTTTTAATTTTTCCAGACGTTCTTCCAATTTAATCTTTCTATCTTCATTAAAGAAAAACTCTGCATCGCTGAGACGAGCACGCAAAACGCGTTCGTTGCCATGGGCCACAATATCAAGGCCTTCACTGTTACCATTACGAACAGTAATAAATTTCGCCAGTAATTTGCCGTCAGCAGTAAGCACTGGGAAATAACGCTGATGTTCACGCATAGGAGTTATAACGGTCTCTTTAGGCAATGACAAAAATTTGTCGTCAAAATATCCGCACAGCGCCGTAGGATATTCAACAAGATAAACTACCTCTTCCAATAAGTCTTCGTCTATTTCGGCAATGCCGCCTTCTTTTTGCGCTAATTCTTCTACTTGCTGACGTATTATGCTGCGGCGTTCATTTTGGTTAACAATGACAAAATGGTCACGCAGCACCTTTTCATAATCGCCGGCGTGAGCTATTTCCACTTCACCTTTGCTCAAAAAGCGATGACCTATGGTATTGCGTCCTGATTTGACGCCAGTTATTTCAATTGGAATAATTTTATCGTCTAACAATGCAACCAGCCATCTTATCGGGCGTACAAAACGGAAATCATGATCAGCCCAACGCATATTTTTAGGAAAAGATAAAGATTCCACAATATCGACTAAGAAAGCAGGCAAAAGGTCAATTACAGCTTGTCCTGTCAATTTTTTAACCGCATAGACGTACTCATCGCGAACAATTAAATCTTCAACAGCTATTCCTTGTCCTCTGGCAAAGCCCTGTGCAGCTTTAGACGGCGCGCCATCCGGGCCAAAAGCAATCTTTACTGAAGGTCCTTTGCTTTCGACAACTGTACTCGCTTGTGTTTTTTCAACGCCTTCCGCAATAAAAGTCATACGGCGTGGTGTACCGAAAACAGTAACTGAAGCAAAAGGAATACGAAGTTCTTGCAATTTCTTCTCTGCTAAACCTTTCAATTGCTCCAAAATATCCGGCATAAATTTAGCAGGTATTTCTTCTGTGCCTATTTCAAATAATAGCTTCTGTTCCATATTTATTTATCCCCTTTCAGCAGCGGGAAACCCAATTTTTCTCTCTGTTCAACATACGCAGCTGCACAAAGACGTGCCATTGCCCTTACACGCCCGATAAACGCCGTTCTTTCGCTGACGCTTATAGCTCCGCGGGAGTCAAGCAAATTGAAGGTATGTGAACACTTCAACACATAATCATAAGCCGGGCGAATATTGCCGGTTTCGATAACACGCTTAGCTTCTTTTTCATATTTGTCAAACAGGTCAAACAATAATGCCGTATCAGCTATCTGAAAATTATAATAGGACTGCTCTACTTCATTTGTATGAAAAACATCTCCATAAGTAATATCGCCAACCCATTTAACATCATATACGTTCTCAACGCCCTGTATATACATGGCAAGACGTTCTAAGCCATAGGTAATCTCAACGGTAACCGGTTTAACATCGATGCCGCCCACTTGCTGGAAATAAGTAAATTGCGTGATTTCCATACCATCAAGCCAAACTTCCCAGCCAAGTCCCCATGCTCCAAGTGTTGGAGATTCCCAGTTGTCTTCTACAAAACGAATATCATGTTCATTTTGGTGAATACCTAATTCGGCCAGGCTTTGCAGGTAAAGTTCCTGTATATTTTCAGGTGAAGGTTTAATAATTACCTGATACTGATGGTGCTGGAAAAGACGATTCGGGTTATCTCCATAGCGGCCATCTGCCGGTCTCCTGGAAGGTTCAACGTACGCAACACGCCATGGTTCAGGTCCAAGCACCCTGAGAAATGTTGATGGGTTCATAGTGCCGGCGCCTTTTTCGATGTCATAAGGCTGAGCCATTATACAATCTTGTTTGGCCCAAAACTCTTGAAGCTTCAAAATAATCGTTTGGAAATTCATTTTTTCCTCCTTAAATTTCTACAGGTCTGCAAACAAAAAAGCCTCCATCCCTGTAACAATAATATGTTACAGGGACGGAGGCCTAAAGCTCCCGCGGTTCCACCCTGTTTGACTGCAAGCAGTCCTCTCTTATCAAATATAAAATTTTGGCTCCCGGGTGCCTTCGTCTTTGATATCGGCTTACACTATCCCGACTCGCTGCTGCAAAAACTACTTATCCCCTTCATTGCCTTTTCTTTAAGAAAATATAACAGATAGCCGGGTCTTTGTCAACTCAAAAAGAAGTATATCAACTTTTGTAAGACAATGGTTAAAGAGTTCCTCTGGCTGCTTCCACACGCGACAATTCATTCGCCTGCAAGCAGTCGGTCGCTGATGTGCAGCAAGCCCGTCACTTCTTTAGCCCTTGCCTTTCCCAGCAAGTTCTAAAACAACTGCGTATGTTGTCACTTGTTTATCATACGCTGATTTGGGCAAGAAATTGTAAGCTGACAAGAGGTTTATCTGTCTGATAAACCAGAAATTTATATAACGTTTGTTCAAGCTGCATCAAATCTGCACCACGCACTACAAATTTTTCAGGGTTTTCGAAATCCAGACGCTGCAGTTTTAACAACAACTCACGTGTGCCAACTGCAAAAGGTAGTTCAGCACCTGTGCTGCAGTTATCACAAACAACGCCCCCCTGTACAGTACTGAAATAAGCATCTCCTTCAATTTTTTCGTGACAGGTCGTGCAATTTTCCAGTGCTGGTTCAAACCCGCAAAAGCTCAATAGTTTACACAAAGCGCTGACAACAACAAGTCTCTTATTATGACGGCTAAGCAAAACGAGAGCTTGCTGTAAGAGTATAAAAATCTCTTCCTGAGGCGAGTATTCCTCAGTCAGATTTTCCACTGCTTCAGCAATAACAGCCGCATATGCAAGCGCCAAAATATCCATTGTTTGCGGCAAAACACTAAGCTCACACTGCTGTAAAGTATCAAAGCGCCTGCCACCTATCAACCTTGCAGAAAGCTGCGCAAACGGCTGGATTAGTCGTCCACCGTTGGACTTGCCATATCTGGCCCCATACGCTATAAACGACATCTTACCATGTTCACGTGAAAAGCAGACTGCGTACTTATCCGCAGTCTGCCAGTCTTTCACTCTTAAAATTATTATTTCGTCCTGATAAGCTTCTTTATTCATTTTCCGTTTTTTTCACACCTTCAGGAGCATAATTCAATACTTTTACCCTTTCAACTCTGAAACCAACAGCCCGTAAAACTTCAAACTTGAATCCTTCGGCAATAACTATGTCACCAACCTCCGGCTTTCTGCCTAAAAGCCCAAAGACAAAACCGCCAATGGTATCTTCTTCAGGTTCGTCAAATTCAATATTTAAAATGTCACTGACATCATCCAAAAGAACAAGACCATCAAATTCATAGGAACCATCCGGCAAACGCGAAATATCTGGTTCCTCCTGGTCATGTTCATCCTGAATATCACCAACAATCTCTTCGAGCAAATCTTCCATTGTAACAAGGCCGGCAGTACCACCATATTCGTCAGCTACAACAGCCATCTGAATATGTTTTTTCTGCAATGTCTGCAAAATTTTAGCTATCGACATACCCTCAGGCACAACAACGATCTCACGCATAATATTGCGCAGATCATAGTCATCACTTTTTCCCTTTAAATCCATCAAATCACGGATATGAATTATCCCCAAGGTATGATCCTTGTCTTCTAGACATAAAGGATAACGTGTATGACCACTCTCCCTGACAACTTTCATGTTCTCCGACAAACTGTCATCAGCAAACAAACAAATCATATCCTGACGCGGCACCATAACCTCACGCGCAACACGATCAGCGAAATCAAAAACATTATCAATCAAGCGGCTCTCCATATGGTCAAGTACACCGCCACGCTCACTTGCGCTTACAATCATACGAAGCTCATCCTCAGAATGAGCAATATCTTCCTTCTGGACCGATTCAACTCCCAATAATTGCAATATAGCTCTTGAAACTCTACTAAAAACAACTACAAGAGGAAAGGTTAGTATATAAAACAAACTCAGCGGTCTGGAAACTGCCATGGCAATTTTTTCAACCTTACCCAAAGCAATAGCTCTTGGTACCAATTCACCGAAAACGACATGAACAAAAACAAGCACAAAGATAGTTAAAAACACCGTAGCCACATGAACAGACCAAGGTTCAAAATAACTCGTGCCAATGATGCTTCGCAGCAGTCCTACCAAAAGGGGACCACCTAGCCAGCCAAGAGCAAGAGAGGCAATTGTTATTCCCATCTGGGTAGCGCTGAGATAAGTATCCAACGACAGCGTCATTTCCAAAACTGCCTTAGCACGATCATTTCCTTGTTGAATTAATTCTTCCAGCCTGCTTTTTCTAATTCGCACAAGCGAATATTCCGCCATAACGAAAAAACCGTTTAACAGTGCCATTATAAAAATAAGCACCAATTTCATTGCGTTTGATAACGCAGGATCGCCTTCTATAGGTCATCCTCTCCTAACAATTATTATTTATTGATTATATAAAGAAATCATATCATGATATTTTTATATGGTCAAACAATCAAATTATCCTTCATAACCAAATTGACGCAGAACATTCTCTCTATTACGCCAATCAGCCTTCACTTTTACCCAGAGATCAAGATAAACCTTGTTACCCAATAAGCTCTCGATATCTTCCCGCGCCTGTCTGCCAATAAGTTTGAGCAGGCTGCCCTTAGCTCCTATGACTATTCCTTTCTGTGATTCACGTTCCACATAAATTATAGCTCTAATGTACAAATCGTCATTATTTCTTGTTTTCATTTCCTCTACTTCGACAGCGATAGAATGAGGTACCTCGTCTCGTGTAAGTTTCAATACTTTTTCTCTGATCATTTCAGCAGCAATTACTCGTTCTGGTTGATCGGTAATCATATCATCAGGAAAATATTGTGGACCTTCTGGTAAATGCTTGACTATCTCGCCAAGCAAAGAGGTAAAATCATTGTCAACTAAAGCAGAGGTTGGCACAACAGCAGCAAAATCAAAACTTCTTGTATACGAAGAAATAATTGGGAACAGCTGTTCTTTGTCTGTCAACTTGTCAATCTTATTCGCCACCAGGATAACCGGTGTCTTTACTTGTTTCAATTGTTCGATTATATAATCGTCACCGGCGCCCTTCTTCTCATTGACATCAACAACAAAAAGAATAACATCTACATCATGAAGTGTGCTTTCTGCTGAACGCACCATATATTCACCCAATTTATGCTGTGGCTTGTGAATGCCAGGAGTGTCCAAAAACATAATTTGTGCATTATCAGTATTAAGAATGCACATGATTTTATTTCTGGTGGTTTGAGGCCGATCGGACATTATAGCAATTTTTTCACCAATCAAACTGTTTACTAATGTTGATTTGCCAACATTTGGTCGTCCAACTACGGCTACAAAACCTGAATAATGTGTCTTTTGTGTTTCTATAGCAATCACTTCCCTTACTTAATTTATAATTTCTTTAGGCTAGCAGAGCTAAAGCTATATGGCAGCAACTCTTCCAACGTCATTTTTATTACTTTTCCGTCACAATTGGCTAAAAACAATTCGTTGATGCCAAACTCGCTCATAACCTGGCGGCAAGCGCCGCAAGGAGCAACTGGTTCCGCAGTTGCTGCCACAACGCAAAGAGCCTTAAATTTTTTCTCACCTGCCGCAATTGCCGCATAAATAGCATTACGCTCTGCGCAGCAGGTTAAACCGTAAGAAGCATTCTCAACATTACAGCCAACATAAATATTGTTGTCAGCAGTTCTTACTGCAGCCCCTACGCAAAATTTGGAATAAGGCGCATAGGCCTTTTGCCTCACGGCCACTGCAGCAGCATATAGTTCTTTATCCATTACAAATAGCCTCCTAGCGAGCAGCCAAAAACTCTTCTGACAGCATTATTTCTCTCAAGGCTTCCTCTTCCTTGGCTCTCATCACTACTTTATCATCTTCTTGCATATGATCATACCCTAAAAGATGCAGCAGTCCATGCACAGCAAGATAAACTATTTCTCGTTCCAGTCCATGTCCGAACTCATCAGCCTGACGAGTTGCCGTCTCAGCTGAAATAATAATATCGCCAAGCAAGTGAACTTCCGGCCCACCCACTAATTCCGGCTCACCGCCGTCTTCATCAAGTGCGAAAGACAAAACATCTGTAGCACGGTCAACGTTACGATAATCGCGATTTAAGGCATGAATTTCCTCATCAGTTACGATAGTAATATCAACTTCTTCATTTTCTCCCAAACCATGAAGCTTAGCTACCGCATTCAGACCATCGCTAAGCAATTGTTCCAGCTTTTCCGGTATCTCAACAATATCCTGATCGTTTTCCAGAGAAATAATCATCTGGCTTCCTCCTGTTCTGTCATATTGTTATTTTTGCGGCTGTCAAATTTCTCATAAGCGCGCACTATCTCTGCTACAAGTTCATGTCTTACCACGTCACCTTCAGTAAAGCGAACTATTCCTATACCTTTGATGTCACGCAAAACTTTGGCAGCCTGGTCGAGTCCTGATGAGCGTCCAGTAGGTAAATCAATCTGGGTCACGTCACCGGTAACAACCATTTTGGAGCCAAACCCTAGTCTTGTCAGAACCATTTTCATCTGTTCATGAGTTGTATTTTGCGCCTCATCGAGAATTATAAAAGAGTCATTCAGATTACGTCCCCGCATATAAGCCAAAGGCGCTACCTCAATTACGCCCTTTGCAAGATATTTTTGGAAGGTTTCCATCCCTAGCATATCGCTTAACGCATCATAAAGAGGACGCAAGTAAGGGTCAACCTTTTCCTGTAAATCGCCAGGCAAAAAGCCAAGTTTTTCACCTGCTTCCACAGCCGGACGTGCCAAAATCAAGCGTTCTACCTCTCTTGTTTTAAGAGCTGTAACCGCCATAGCTACTGCGAGATAAGTTTTGCCTGTACCGGCCGGGCCTATGCCTATTGTTATCGTATTCTTTCTAATGGTTTCCAGATAATTCCATTGTCCAAGGGTTTTGGCCTTAATTTGCCGTCCACGGTTAGTGACCAAAATAGTTTCCGCAAACATCCTGTGCAAGCTAGCTTGCCGTCCTTCAACAATCATTCTCACGCTATAGCGTACATCATGAGCAGTTATGGGCAAACCTTGCCGATAAAGAAAAAGTAATTCATTCAAAAGCTGCCCAGCTAAAGCAACGGACTCCTCTTCACCACTTATAGCGATAACATTTCCTCGCGCAACAAGTGTACAACTCATACCTGCCTGCATAATACGCAAAAACTCATCGTTTCTACCCAAAATACCCAGAAGTTCTTGCTGGTCCCGTATTTCAATCCTTTGCTCCGTTTTTTCCAACGACAAATGCATCCCTCCCTTGATTTATTGATGAAGGCTTAATTCTCAACGATTGATATAGTTTTTATGATAACATCCTTAACAGGTTGATCATTGCCATCAGTTTTTATTTTGCCAATTTTTCTTACAACTTCCATACCTTTCGTAACTTTGCCAAAAACTGCATGCTTGCCGTCAAGCCAAGGTGTAGCTTTCAAAGTAATAAAAAATTGCGAACCGCCAGTATTAGGGCCACTATTAGCCATCGATAAAACGCCCTCGCTATCGTGCTTGAGTTTCGGAGAAAACTCGTCTTTAATCTGATAACCGGGACCACCTCGTCCATTTCCCATAGGATCGCCACCCTGAATCATAAAGCCATCAATAACTCGATGAAATATTAACCCATTATAAAAACCCGCTCTGGCTAGCTTAATAAAGTTATCCGAAGTACCAGGAGCATCTTCGGTTGCCAAAGTGACCTCAAAAGTTCCCATATTTGTTTCAAAAACTGCTTTTGCCGGTTTAGGCTTTTCAACTTTTTTCTCGCCGCCGCAAGCTGATGCCATTAATGCCAAAATAATAATAGATAACAACGCTAATATCTTCTTCAAAATATTTCCTCCACATTTACTATTCTTAATCTTATTATAAAACAAAGCCTGCAATTAGGGAATTTTTATATCAATATATGCTGCAGCCATGATACAACTTCTTCAGCAGCTTTATGCCCGTGATTGGTGAAGCTATGATCGGCATTAGGTATCACGACTAACCGTTTTGGCAAACCAGCCAAAAAATAAGACTGCTGCCCCTGCACTAGTGGCACTGTTTCGTCGTTTGCGCCATGAATAACCAATAAAGGTCTTTTCTTCCAATTGCGCAGTAGTTCAATTAAATCGTATCTGTCTACATCACGCAGAAATTCAGGCGTTAGAACCAGTTCCCCTCTCTCATCATTTAAATAAAGATTTTCTCCATTTTTTAATTTAAGATAGCCAGCTTTGCCTAAAGAATTTAAAAAAGTCAGATGTAAATCATTGGGTGTTGCCCACAAAACTAGTCCCTTAATCTCAGTGTCTCTAGAAGCCGCAACAAGTGCAGCGCAGCCTCCCATACTTCTTCCTAAAAGAACGATCCTGCTGCCCTCAAAACGTTTTTTAGCATAGGTTACTACCTTCTCCAACTCAGCTATCTGTTTGCTCAATATCTGACTGCCATTAAAATTAAAACGTACGACATGAGCAATTTCGCCAGCCAAATCAGCCAGATATTTAGCTCTGCCGCCACCTTCCATCGAACCGCGGAACCCATGGGCCATAATCAAAACAGGCTTGGTATTCTCTTTAGCAGTACATGGAGTAATAACCAGATCAATTTCTCCATACGGTCCTTTAATACTCGTTTCTTCATCTTTTTTTAATTCAATCATCGGCTAATCTCTTCTTTCTGCTTTTAAGCACAAAACATGGAGTATTGGTACAATATTATATTTCTATATATTATAGCAGAAAATCAATGTCATATTATGCCAACCTGCTTAACGAGCATATTTGCTCTTGACAAAAAGTGTGTTTTCTAGCTATAATAATCCACGTTGAGGGGTTATAGCTCAGTTGGTTAGAGCGCTTCGTTGACATCGAAGAGGTCTGCAGTTCGAGTCTGCCTAACCCCACCATTTTCAGTAAACAACAGAGCCACTTGCGAGTTTTTCGCAAAATGGCTCTGTTTTTGTTTTCTAATATTTTCGCAAAGTAGTTTAAAAAATAATACAATCGCTATTCTAATCCTCTTGACACCCTGCATGTCTTTTCATAAAAATTTCTGAATATGTTATCAGGATCAGTTTTATGCTTGACAAGGTCATAGTTCTTTTTGTTCCATATACTCCAAAATTCTTTTTCAGAATATAGGTTTGTCGATATTAAAGTTTTTATGCCACCAATCTCTATGAGCTTTTCTTCAATAATCCTGTAGTAGTGTTCAGGGTTATCTCTGTGCATGCCATATATTGCAATGTCAAGAAAAAGTTCGTCTTTCAAATTGCTAAGAAATTCATCTGCAATCCATTCATATTTGCGCACAATCTTATAAGGAACACACCATAATGGGAAATGATTAATTTCTTGCTTAAACCAATCCATAAACTCCTCCATCCTTGAAAAGGGAACAAAAGTATCAACTGTTATGGGAATAAGAGTTGATGGCATGACTTTTCTGAATGCATTGGCGACATTCAACGTAACATTAGAATTGATAAACCATCCAAATAATATTCTCCCAATCAAGGATTTCGGGTATACATTTGTAACACCCTTGTTGTATCTGAAAAAATAATCAGGTGTCTTCAGATAATCTTCTTTACGCCTGGCAGTGCTGAGATAATAGACCTGCATCCAATCATAGCTGTGTGTATAAGGAGCGCTGTCGACAAAATTGCCAGTGCTAAGAACATATTCTTCAGGTGAGTGAATTATACCATCCATAAAATCGACATCTTTTTTTGTATAATGCGTCAATATTGCATCCTTGTATTCTTCAATACTCGTATACTTCTCATAGGTAACTTTTACAAAAGGCTTGACAGGTATAAGTCTGAATTTCAGCAACGTGATTATCCCTAATGTGCCAAAAGTCCCATGCACCATTTGAAACAGCAGCTGATTCTCATTATCTGGTGTACATTTCAACACCTCGCCTTTTGCGGTTACAACTTCATATTCAAGACAGCTATCATGAAATCCACCAAACTTATACGACATTGATTCAATAGAACATCCTGCAACAGCACCGCCAATAGTTATTGTTTTAAGTTCTGGTACAACTACCGGAGCAAGACCATGCTTTATAGCCGCATCCACAACCTTCGTAAATGTTGCTCCAGGTTCAGCGATACAAACACCTCTTTCTTTATCAATATGTACTATCTCATCAAGGTCGCTGATATCGAGCCTTTCGTCTGAATATTTCTTGTCATCAGGCTTTGGAACTTCATGAGAAACAGTCTTCTTCTTCAGGATCAAGTGAGCGGTGCTTTTGCGTTCTTTCAAGTATCGTGCAATCCTGCTTACTTTTTCTTCATGAAATGTCATTCTCCCACCCCCTATCTCACATTGATTATTTGAAGACTATTATTTGATCAAACAAATACAAATATTCTTATCTCATATTCTTATGTCTTCAAATTTTTAAGCAATAAAAGGCTATGACCATTATGTAAAAAACAATAGTCACAGCCTTTACTTAACCATTCAACTTATAAACATGTCAGAATAGAACAGGCTATAACGCTTATGCTCTCATTCCAATGTTTTGTATAACAATTATTTAAATATACGTTGACAATAATTATCTCACAATCAAAACCGGTACGGTAGAATATTGAATAACACTCGAACTAACACCGCCCAAAAGATAGTCTGTAATACCGCTGAGCCCCCTGCTTCCTATAACAATAGCTTCACAGCCAGCAGACTTAGCTTTGGAAACGATTCTCTCTGAAGGATGGCCTACTTCTAAATCGTACTCAACATGATTAGGATAATTAGCTAATTTTTTCTTTGCCATATCCAAAATCTTTTCTCCAGCTTCTTCTAATGCACTATTTACCTGATAAAGAGTAGCACTATCCCAAGGAGTCGCTAATGGTACTATATTGCCGCTATAAGGCTGTACAACATGAATTACCAGAAGATCACCGCCAAAATTCTCACCAAGAATAATAGCCTCGTGAAGTGCTCTCCAAGCATTTTCAGAACCATCAACCGGAACAAGGATCTTTTTAAACATATCTACCCCTCCCTCAAAATGAAAAACTACTTACTTCTTTCATACAAGTAATCATAAGTCATAGGAATGCTATTATTAATTCCTTTTGAAAACAAAATTTGGAACACATCAAGATCTACTGCTCGAAAAGAAGCCGCGCAACATTGCAAGTATAAGCTCCACATTCTAACAAAACGTTCATCAAAGTTTTCTCGTATTTCATCAATATGGGATAAAAAGTTTTCATACCAAATATCTAAAGTTTTTGCATAATGCATCCGCAAACTTTCTAAGTGCATAGGATGAAAATCATATTCTGGCAACTGCCATACAATTTCTCGTAAAGAAGGAACATAACTTCCCGGGAAAATATACTTCTTCATCCAGGTATTAGAAGCGCTTTTTTCATTAGCACAAGTAATTGTGTGCAATAAAGACAGACCTCCTGGAACTAAAAGTTTATTTAAAGCTTCCATATATCTATGAATATTTTCCTTGCCGACATGTTCAAACATACCAACGCTGACTATTTTATCAAACTGATAACCTTCTTGGTTCATGTCCAAATAATTCATTATTTTAACATCGACTTTGTCCTGAAGGCCCATTTCTTTTATTCTCTCTTTTGTTTTTTTATATTGTTCCTCACTTAAAGTTATACCCAGAGCATTTACACCATATTTTTTAGCTGCACTTATAATAAGTCCACCCCACCCGCACCCAATATCAAGCAGCCTTTCTCCATGACGGAGATTTAATTTTTTTAGAATATATTCAATTTTATTATACTGCGCCTGTTCCAGATTATCATCAGGATTAATAAAATAGGCACAGGAATAACTCATTGTTTTGTCCAACCAAAGCGCAAAAAAATCATTTCCTAAATCATAGTGCTGCTCAATATTGCGTTTCTGTTCTGTTTTATTGATAAATCTACTAATTTTATTTGCAATGTTCAATGTTTTGGTATCACAGAAAATTGTTTCATTATTTGCAATCATAGCAAGCAGTACTTCCAGTTTTCCTTCAAAATCAATAGTGCCATCCATATATGCCTCACCTAACGCCAAGCGAAGATCTCCAGCATCCATCTTCTGTGGCTCCTTACGGAATATCAGATGAAATTCAGGCAAAACGTCCCCATATACACATTCTTCTCCATCCCAAAATGTGACTTTTAAACCGCCATGCCTGATGCCGTTCAATAGCTTCTTCATCAATAATTTGTTCATCCTGACCACCATCCATATCTTTTATCGTAATATGTTAACAGACAGGGTATTTTGCGAATATTCTTTCTATAATTATAGTATATCAAATATTGCAAGGCAATGTCGTTGTATTTATTTTATATTCATAGACAGTTCTATCACAAAATAGTTCTATGTATGGAATGTTAAGTAAATATAAAACAAATGATGCTTCACAGCCAGAAGGTTGTAAAGCATCAAAAATATAGCAGTTCTGATTATTGCTAAGATACAATTATTCAAATTTAATAATTTTATATTGGCTTTATTTCCCTTCATCAAAAGATGTGACAACCATTTGCATTAATATTTTTACACCCAAAGGCAAAGCATCTAATGAAAAATGCATATTAGGGTTGTGTACACCTGGTTCAAGATTACAACCAAGACCAATATAAGCAGCCCTTATGGAAGGTTTGTTGTATGTATACAAATGAAAATCCTCACCGCCTGGTGATATTTCTGGTAGCAAAACTCCCTCAGAACCCAAAACCTTCTCAATTGATTTTTTTGCCAATTCCACTAATTTTGCATCATATACAGCAGCCGGCACGCCGGGATGAACTGTTATTTCTGCGCTAGCTCCTACTGACGCAGCCCCCAGTTCAATTGCTTTTGCAACCTTCTCTTTCAAATGAGCCATTACTTCGTTTTCCTGGGCACGCAAATCGAAAGCCAGCTTTGCTTCATCACAAATGACATTAGCTGCGCCGCCACCAGCTAATAATCGCGTAACTTTGGCACTCCAAGGAACCATAGGGTTCATACGTATAGTATTTACATGATTAACTGCAGAAACTGCTGCCTCAATGGCATTCACTCCTAAATGAGGTCTAGAACCGTGGGCGGCAACTCCTTTGATTGTCGCTTCGACAATAGTACTTGCGGCATTACAAAGAGCAGGAGTAGCTTCTCCCAAGCGGGCGTTATCCTTAGGGCGAAGATGAACTCCAAACAGGATATCAATATCATTCATGACCCCACTCTCAAATACCCTTGCAGCTCCTGTCAACTTTTCCTCTGCTGGCTGAAAAATAACTTTAAACTTTCCTTTAGATATACCTTTAGCTGCTAACTGCTCAGCCACAACCAATACCATTGCACTATGTGCATCATGTCCGCAAGAATGGATTGCTGTCGCAGTACCATTTATCATATGTACCAATGCATCCATATCTGCCCTCAGGCCTACAACCGGTCCAGGCATGCCACTATTTAAAGTACCCACAACACCCGTTCCGCCTATGCCAGTCTGCACATCGTAACCTGCCTTAGAAAGTTGTTCAGCCAAAAAAGCAGCTGTCTTGTGTTCCTCAAAGCCCGGTTCTGGAATAGTATGCAAATATTTGTATACAGAAATTACACGTTCAGAAAGCCCCTCCAGAAAAACCACCTCCATTTCTATATTTCATAATATTATAATCCACAAAAAATCGAAGAACAACTCTTTTGAAGAATTTATTCAGTTTTTTTATCTAAATATTCAACTCATTAAAGCACTCAAGAACTAGAAAAGCCTTTTGATAATCAAAAGGCTTTTTCCTAATGCTTATAAAAACTTCACTGGTCAAAACTGACAGGCTGTCAAATTTCTTATTCTCCACCAACTATTATTATTTTGGCATATCTTCAGGAGCAATATTCTTATTATCAGCTGGTGACTTATATGGGGATTCTTTGGAAAAGGTGGTAACACTCTTCCGTGAGCGAGCAGCTGATACCACGGTACCAGGACCGCCGATGCAACCATTTTTACATGCCATACCCTCTAAAAGTAACCCATTTTTCATTCCCAGCTTTGCCAAGCGCATAACCTTAACACATTCGGCAAGCCCTTCTATACATTCAACCTTGACATTCATATCAGGATTGATTTCATTAATTCTCTCTTTAACCGCATGCGCTACACCGCCGCCAACCGCATAACCCCTGCCAGTTACGGAAGCATCTTTAATGCTTCCATCAACTTCTATTTCCGCCGGCTCAATTTCCTTCGCTACAAACATCCCCATCAATTCTTCAAAGGTTATTACGAAATCGACATAATCTTTGACATTTTCCTGCAAGGCTTCGAGTTTTTTCGATATACAAGGTCCAATAAACACTACTTTACTGTCAGGATGGTTCTTCTTAATGTAGTGTGAAGTATATACCATAGGTGTACTAGATTCCGATATATAATCATTAATTTCAGGAAAGTTTTTTGCCACCATAAGTTTCCAGGAATAACAGCAACTCGTTCCCATGAATGGTTCTTTTTCCGGAACAGTTTCAACAAATTCTTTGGCTTCGTTCAAAGTAGTAAGATCTGCTCCCAAACCAACTTCAACAACGTCCTTTATACCAAGTTCACGAATTCCATCGAAAACTTGCTCTGGTGTCGTCAACGCACCGAATTGCCCTACAAAAGATGGAGCAATAATGGCATATACTTCCTTGCCGCTTGTTATGGCCTTGATTAGCTGAAATATTTCAGATTTATCGGAAATTGCCCCAAACGGACATTCCTGAATACAGTTGCCACAAGCCACACACTTGCTGTCGTCAATCTCTGCCCGGCCAAGATAGTCAGATTTTATTGCATTTACACCGCAGCTTGCCGAGCAAGGGCGATCATATTCCACAATGGCATGATAAGGGCATTCTGTTTTGCAGCGACCACATTTTATGCACTTAGTCTGATCAATTACGGCGCCGCTCTTTTCAATAGTAATCGCATTTTTAGGGCAAACATTTTTACATGGGTGGGCAAGACATTTGCGGCAATTATTAGTGACAAAAACAGTCTTTTCTGCGCAAGCTTCGCAGGCAATCTTAATAACAGATACAAGCGGTGGTGTATAAACCCTTGTATCCACATCTATATTCGCAATGCCTTCTGAAATTGGTCCCGTTTCATCAGCCGTTCTGGCATCTAAACCCAAAGCCAGCCTTAGTCTTTCGCCAATAACGGCTCTTTCACGAAAAATATTTTCTCTGTAATGAGCTTTCTCTCCCGGTATCAAACGGTATGTCTCATCGCCAAGCTTCTTCAGATCTTCATCTTCATAGGCAATTCGGGCAATAGCCGCAAACACCATCCTTCGTATATTGATGATGTCATTATAAAATTCTCTCACGATCTTAATCTCCTTGTGTTTATAGCTTTTGCGCTTATCGTTCCCATTACTACTTAGTCAAAATATTGTCAAAGGCGGCATCTAATACCACTGACATAATTTCCTCACGGGACGCGTTATGATAGATAACGCCATCTACTACGACAACCGGAGAAACCGCTTTCTTTGTCTTACACTCTCCAAGGCAACGCGCTATCTCAATATCAAGATTAAAAACGGGGTTAACGCCTTCTTTCTTTAGTATTGTCTCCTTAAGATTTTCAAGACTAGCTATAATGCTGTCGGCTCCCATCATTGTACAGTTTGATCCAACGCAGACTACTATTTTCATATCTTATTCCTTTCACTGATTTAACTAATTAGTACCAGTTTCTGTTATATGTTCTCATTTTATCATATTATCAAGCTTTATTGGTATCATCTTTTATTTCATATGCAGGCATTTATAGATATTTAAGCAAAATCAGAATTGATGATTACCACGTTGTCATAGCTTTAGTTTCCGCAAAACACCCAACACAAAATATTCTTTGTGTAGAAAGGATGAACTTCCTGCCTAAAAACGCAGACAGACTAGAGATAGAATTTCATTACTGCCCACTTTTAAAAGCTTGGCAGGATTTAGGATTCGACGCTGCAACCTGCGAAAAACTATGCGACATGGCTATGGATGGTGACAGAAATATCGCTAAAGCAATGGGGTACGAATTCCATCTTGGAGATACTATTGCCAAAGGCTGTAAGACCTGCCAAATCTCCTTTTTTAAAAAAGACCAATAATTCCAACATCACAACACAGTGTTTTTACTATTTACACAAAATAAAAACAGCAATCCAAGAGATTGCTGTTTTTATTTTGATACTTTTTATCCTTTATGTCCCCTATATGCCTTTTCCTTTGGCATATGTCTCGCTTCCACTTCAGATTTTAATTCCTTATGCTGCCAGATTGCTTCCAAGGTTTCAACTTCTTTCTTTTCGTCACCACTTACTTCTTCGAAGCTTTCATCTTCTGTGTCTGCATTAAGATATTTTTCTAAAACCTCCTTACTGTGCTTTGCCATATACCTTATTCCCTCCTTTTTTCTTCTTTCTATCTGCGTAACAAAACAATATTTTCAATGTATTCTTCTTAATCTAGCAAATACTTGCTTTCATCTCTTTCGTAAGTATTGATACCATCTCTATAGCTTTATTCAATAAGTTATTTAACTAGCGTTTTATAATAAAAATAATAATCTGATTATTCCAATAATATCTTTTCTAAATCATACCATATAATTTAGTTAAATTAAACATCTCTATTTTTCATGATTAAAACATTATTCAAAGAAAATCATTTGGACTTTTCTATGATAGAATTTCATGATAAAATTATTTGTAAACATTTCAGCAATGGAGGAAATTATGTTAGAACATTTTTTTTATGAGCCAAAACAAAATATTTTTTATATTTTTGATGATGGCCACGGCGATTATAACCGCAGCTACGACCAATACGAACACGACATAGATTATGCCGACTATTCTACAGATCACAGGGATAACAATTTTTTCAATATAGAAAAGAAAAAGAAAAAAAGTGAAAAAGCCATTGTAGATAACGCCTGGAAAAGCTTCGATGATTAAAAAAGCTCTGCAACCTTTAAAATAAGGTTTGCAGAGTTTTGCATTTCATCTCTTAATCTCTCATATGCTTGAACCAATAGATAGGAAGTACGATTATCCACGCCAGAAAAGTGGCTATCGCCCAAAAGATGGCAGCCTTGTTGCCACGCGCTTTAGCATCCTTGTAGACCTGATAAGCAAAAAAAAGAGAAATTGCGAGACCTATGTACTGCATTAAAATCACCATATGAAGTCCCCCTATTGATTCCATTAATCTCTTCATTATAACAGTATAAACAAACGATGTCGATAATGTAAAAAAGGAAGACCTTTTAAGGTCTTCCTTTTTATTATAATTATTTAAGAGCTTCACGGCAACGGCTGCACAATGTGCTATGTTCGCTATCTTCACCTACGGTATCACTGTAAATCCAGCAGCGTTCGCATTTTTGTCCTTCAGCTGCTTTAACGGTAACTTTCAGGTCTTCGCGTCCTGTAGCTTCCGTGCCGCCTTCCAGTGTATCAAAAAGCTCAACCTGAGAAACGATAAACAGTGTTGTTAATTCCTTTTCTACTTCCTTTAGAATTGTTAAAGCATCACCTGTAGCATGCAGTTCCACTTTGGCATCAAGAGAATGCCCAATTGTTTTAGCACGGCGTGCACCTTCAAGAACCTTGGTTACTTCACTGCGCAATTCAATGAAATTCTCCCATTTGGTTTCTAAACCTTCGTTCAGATATTCTTTTCTGACTTCTGGCCAAGGCATCATTTGCACGCTTTCAGGCATATTAGCTGGTTTTTTCATGAATTGCCATACTTCTTCCATTGTAAAGCTCAGCACAGGCGATAACATAACAACCAAATCCATCATAATTTCATACATAGCAGTTTGTGCGCTGCGTCTGGCTTTGTCATCGGCTTTTGAAGCATAAAGACGATCCTTAATAATGTCAAGATAAAAAGCACTCATCTCAACAGTGCAGAAATTATGAATAGCATGATAAAGAACATGGAAATCGTAGCTATCATAAGCATCTTTAACTTTTTGCTTTAAAAGTTGCATATGCATTAAAGCCCAACGATCAAGTTCTTCCATTTCAGCATAACTTACTTTATTGTTGGCATAATCAAAATCATTGGTGTTGCCAAGAATAAAGCGAATTGTATTACGAATTTTGCGGTAAACTTCAGAAAGTTGTTTTAGAATTTCTTTGGAAATGCGTATGTCCGCTTTATAATCTGAGGAAGCAGCCCACAGACGAACCACATCAGCACCGTATTGGCTGATAACATCCTGCGGAGCAATTGTATTACCAACAGATTTAGACATCTTACGGCCTTCGCCATCAACTACATAACCGTGAGTCAGGACAGATTTATATGGTGCATGTCCGTTACATGCCACAGAGGTTAAGAGTGAAGATTGGAACCAGCCGCGGTGCTGGTCACTGCCTTCCAAATACATATCAGCAGGCCAAGCCAGTTCAGGACGAACTTTGCAAACTGCTTCATGGGAAGAACCACTGTCAAACCAGACATCCATTATATCTGTTTCTTTTTCGAAATGTTTGCCGCCGCATTTTGAGCAAGTAGTTCCAACCGGCAGAATTTCTTCCGCAGAGTGGGCCCACCAGGCATCTGACCCCTCTTTGCCGAAAAGTTCAGAAACGGCATTAATGGTTTCGTCATTTATGATATATTCACCGCAATCCTTGCAATAGAAAACAGGAATTGGTACGCCCCATACGCGTTGACGCGAAATACACCAGTCATGACGGTCAGAAACCATATTGTGAATACGGGATTCGCCCCAGGAAGGAATCCATTCAACTTCATTGGCAATAGCATTTAAAGCTGCCTCACGGAAACCGTCAACAGAAGCAAACCATTGTGCTGTAGCACGATAAATGATTGGCTCTTTACAACGCCAGCAGTGTGCATATTGGTGGCGAATGCTTTCTTTGCCCAAAAGGCGGTTATTAGCGGCCAAATGCTTAATAATTGGCACGTTAGCGTCAAAAACAAACATACCGGCAAATAATTCACCTGCTTCAGCGGTTAGATGGCCGGATTTGTCAACCGGTGAAATTATCGGCAGTTTGTAGCGTAAACCTGTTTCAAAGTCTTCCTGGCCATGGCCAGGAGCTGTATGCACACAGCCACTGCCGGCATCAAGCGTAACATAGTCAGCCAAAACAACTACAGAATCTCTGTCAAGGAAGGGATGGCGAGCAACTACACCTTCCAAATCTCTGCCTTTGACAGTACCAAGAATATTAGTAAACTCTTTATGGCAAACCTTACCGACAGAAGCCATAAGTTCTTTAGCCATTAAGTAGACTTCGCCTTCAGATTCTACCCAGGCATATTCAAAATCAGGATGGACCGCAATTGCTACGTTAGCCGGCAAAGTCCATGGTGTTGTGGTCCAGATTACAACAAAAACATCTTTGTCCTTAGCGGCAGCAGGCAACAGGCCATTATCTTCTTTAAGCGGAAACTTAACAAAAATAGCGTGTGACTTTTCTTCGCCGTATTCAATTTCAGCCTCAGCAAGTGCTGTTTCACAATGAGTACACCAGTAGACAGCCTTTTTACCCTTATAGATATAGCCCTTTTTGGCCATTTCACCAAAAACTTTAATTTGTTTAGCTTCATAAGCTGGTTTCAGAGTAATATAAGGGTTTTCCCAATCCCCTAAAACACCAAGGCGTTTAAAGTCTTTGCGTTGTTCATCAATCCAGCCAAGAGCATAATTTTTGCATTCTTTACGCAAAACAAGAGTGTCAAGTTCATGACGATTGAGGCCCAAATTCTTAATAGCAGCATGTTCGATTGGCATGCCATGAGTGTCCCAACCGGGCACGTAAGGAGTATCAAAACCCTGCAGATATTTATACTTTATTACAATGTCCTTGAGTATTTTATTCAAGGCAGTACCCATATGAATCCTACCATTAGCATAAGGAGGTCCATCATGCAATACAAATTTTTCTTTGCCGGCATGTAATGCTTGTTTCTTTTCATAAATTTTGTTGTCCTCCCAATATTTAAGGACACCAGGTTCTCTTTCAGGCAAACCTGCGCGCATCGGAAATTCCGTTTCCGGCAAGTTTAAAGTTTTACCATAATCCAATTCGTACACCTCCAAAAAAATAAAGCCTCAATCCCCGAAGGGACGAGACTGTTTTTACCCGTGGTACCACCCTACTGACAGTAATATACTGCCACTTGAAATGTTGTAACGTTCATCAGACGATCGCACTTACTTTGTTCAGTGCGACAACTTAGGAGTGATTTTCTTACGTTGATTGACGTCTCGAGCTTGCACCATCCCCGATTCGCTTTACGTAATACAACGTCTTACTGTCTCCTGCATTGCTTTTTGATATGAAAATATAAGCAGATGTATTATACAATACTAATGCCCCATGCGTCAACGATGAGTTATTCCATATTTGAATTGAAACAACCCGAACCCATCATCTCTACGCAGATGTGATGTTTCGTTTAAAAGAAATATAGCATGCTCCTGCCATTTATTAATTCCTAATACAGTAATGCTTGCCGGCAGAATATCGAAAGAAAAGTTACGGTTGTTAACTTCTTCAATATTAAAGCCTATCCAATCAAAGATAATATTCTGAATCGTACCTTTATGTGCTACTATTATCAGGTTCTCACGCTCCAGGTTATTTATGGTTTTAAGTCCATCAACTGTACGTTCAAAAAACTCTCTTCTTGTTTCTCCTCCTGGATAGTTACGATGGTCAAGTTCTTTTGGTGAAGAAGGGTTAACATAAAGAGTGCGTGCTGTTCTTTCATCCAGCCCAGCTGCCTGGCCATTATTCTTTTCACGCAAGAAAGGCATAACTTCAACATTTTCGTTCAGAACATCCGCAATAATTTGTGCGGAATCCTTCGCTCTTCTCAAGTCGCTTGCCAGTATCCTTGTCTTTATTCTATGCCCGGCAAAATCTTTCGCCAATTTTTCAGCTAAAAATCGCATCTGCTTCTTTCCTTTTTCGGTTAAAACCGAATCAGTCCAGCCCCCTGTCAGATGCTCAGTATGATGCGTAGCTTCCCCGAGTCTCACCAAAAGAATCATCGTCACTACCCCCGCAACATCCCTTTAGAAGTTTTCTTTTTCCGCTATGCGCATTAACTCCAACTGTCCTTCAAGCAAGGTTCT
>JBFWIF010000020.1:0-29573 GCA_050256135.1 Acidaminococcaceae bacterium
CACAAAAAAATCAGAAGCTTCCATAACATGATTGCCTATAAACCAACCAATGCCTATAAGTAAAAGCGCATACCCTAAAATGCTTATCAAATATATATTCATCTGTTCACCCCTATTATACTTTTAAACTACTCCTTCTGCCAATAAAACTAAAAAAATTTTACTCCATTTACATTCGATTGTAAAGGCTTGGACGCTTATGTTCGGTAGCTTTATAGATAGATTTCGGTTATAATATCAGTTAGTAAAGATGCTTGAGGGAGTGATTTGCAATGAAAAAATTCCAGTATGTCCACCACGCATGTTTTATACTTGAAAATGAAAACAACGCTATTATCTTTGACCCGTTTTTGGATGGCAATCCTAACGGCATTAAACCAGCTGACATTAAAGTATCCCATATTTTAGTATCTCATGCACATGCTGACCATTTAGGCAGCGCTATCGAAATTGCCCATAAAAACAACGCAATGATAATTTCAACAGCAGAAATTGCTACTATGGCAGCAGAAAATGGTTGTGCCGCACATGGCATGCACATTGGTGGCTCCTATATGTTCCCATTCGGTAAAGTAAGAATTACACCAGCTTTCCATGGTGCAGGCATTGCTGGTGGCCATGCCTGCGGCTTTATTGTAGACTTTTATGGCACAACGATATATTTTGCAGGTGACACAAGCCTTTTCGGGGATATGAAACTTTTAGGAGAGCTTGAAAGTATAGACTATGCTATATTGCCCATTGGTGATAATTATACAATGGGACCATCAGACGCTGTCAAAGCTGTTGAATTGCTAAAAGCCAAAAAAGTTATCCCCGTACATTACAATACATGGCCAGTAATTGCTCAAAATCCATTGGAATTCAAAAAAGAAGTTGAGCAAAAAACGTCTGCCAAAGTTTTGATTGTTAAACCTGGTAGTTCAATCGAACTGAGTTAATTATTTTTGTGGGCATAAATAAGCATAACTACAGAATGCACATTTTTCGGGCAGGACTGCAAAGTCCTGCTCTTCTTTTTTATTGCTGACAGCTATGCACTTTTTGATTATTTGATTTAAGGCAGCTTCCCGATTAATAGGAAGTTCCCACTTGCTATTGTTCTGCAAAAAATGGAGCTCCGCAGTCCTGACTGTTTTCCCATACAAACGTTCAGCAGCCAATACATATAAAGCCAATTGTTCTGCATAACCCTTTATGTCAGATTCCTTTTCCGGTGGTTTGCCTGTTTTATAATCAATAATACCAAAATCGCCTTCAGGATATGTATAGAGGCAATCTATACTTCCCGTAAACCAAAATTCTGAACTACCATTTTCAACTAATGGTAGGCAAAAATTATCTTCAGTTTTTTTATTCAAAGAACTTATTTCCTGATACAATGCACTGCTAAGATATGAAGAAAGCATATTATATGCATCTTCTCTGGCCTTCAAATGCATATTTTCCGGCACATATTTCTCAATTGCGTAATTAAGAGCCTCATTCAGACCATACTGCTCAATGTTCTCCATTGCGGCATGAATTACAATACCCAAAATATTAGCAGGCAATCCTCCTCTGCAAAGCTCACTATCCCTGTCAAAAAAAACGTCATCGCTGCCAGGCAACTGGGCTATATACTGATAAAAAAAACTGCGGGGGCATCTTTCATACTCAAGAAGCGAAGTTGCAGAAAAAACTAAATGTCTTACACCAAATTCAGTAAGCGGTTTAATTTGTTCGTAAACACGTTCATTAAAAGATATTATTTCAGTATGCTTTTCGATTAATGCAACATCTTGCCTTTTGACAAAATTTTCTTCAATTACTTCTATATCAATAAGTGACTTACCGGGTTTTTCCGTGAGTAAAATACGCTTTAAAGAATCCAACCAGTCCTCACGTGATTTTTGCTCTTTATCGCCACTAACTGAAACGCCGGACAAAAATAGGCGTTTTTCAGCTCGTGTCATTGCAACATACAATTGTCTCTTTTTCTCTGATGTTTCCATCTCGCTATTATATTGTTTTATTTTTCTAAAAACAGAGCTTTCTACAAGTTCACCTTTTTCATTTAGCACTTTTATTCCAAGACCAATGTCAGACAAAAAACATATATTACGAGAATCATACCTGCCTCTTGCATGCAATGCCGGCAAAAAAACAACTGGGAACTCCAAACCTTTTGATTTATGGATAGTCATAATAGTAACAGAATCTTGTTCAAAACTTCCATTAGAAACTTCTATGCGTGTTTCCGTTTCACGCATTTTTTTGACTCTCTGCAGAAAAGTATGCAGCGTTCCGCCTTGTTTCATACAAAACTCGGTAGCTATCAGCTGTAATTTCTTGACATTGGCTAGTTTTTCCTCACCAAATTCTTGTCCAATCAACAAGGGTGCTATTTGAAGGCTATCAAAAATTCTGATCAAGAGGTCATGCAAGGGCAAAGTCTGAGCATTAGCCCGTAATTTCTTCAGTTTTTCACATGCCCTTTGGAGTAAAATCTGTTGCTCCAGCAGCAATTCATCAGATGGAAGATTACTATTAATCAAAATATGCCATAGGCTGTTGTTCTCTCTTGCCAAACATAACTCGGTTATTGTATCATCACTCAAACCGAAATAAGGAGACCTTAAAACACCAATTAATTCCAGATCCCTTCGGCTATTATCTAAAACCGAAAGCAAGTTAATTAAATCTATTATTTCTTGTTTTTCAAAAAAACCCTTTCCATCAATTATGTGAAAAGGAATGCTATTTATACGTAAGGCAGCAGCAAAACTTTGTGCCTTATTTATGCTTGCCAACAATATCGCAATATCTCCATATTTAAGATGCTCTTCGTCCACAAGCTTTTTGATACTTTCAGCAACTACATATGTTTCTGCTTTATTAGCATCTTTGACCTTATCTTTCTCTGCAGTAATAATAAGCAATTTTGGCTTTGCCTGTGTTTCCCTGTTAGGTCTGAGTTCTTCAAAAATAACTTCATCGTTACTGCTATATCCCATTAAATCTTTAAAAACTTCATTGCAAACTTCTAATATTTCTGGTGACGAGCGGAAATTATCAGCAAGCGTAACATTTTTGCCGCCATTTTTTTCTATATCTTTGCATACATTGGCAAAAACGCTTACTTCCGCACCACGAAAACGATAAATAGATTGTTTAGCATCACCTACGACAAAAAGTCTATTATCAAGTAATTTTTCGCTATCACCGCCGGCCAAAAGATAAACCAATTTCTTTTGGAGAAGATTTGTATCTTGAAACTCGTCTACCATAACATATTTGTAACGATTTCTGCACTTACCAAGAATATCTTTATTGTTGAGTAATAATTGCAAGGCCTTTTCTTCAACATCAGCGAAACTCAATATTTTACGTTCAATTTTCTTTGCTTTGAAATAGTCTTCAAGTCCACGTATAAATATTTGCCAACTGCCAATCAAGTCAGCAGCTCTTCTGTCTATCGGAGTCATCAATAGAATGTTTGTTAAATCTCGTATTTCTTTTACTAAGTCGGCATCAGACTTATTGCGGGCAGATAATGTCATTAAATAGCTGCTTAATATTTCAATTCTGCAATGTTCAACAGCTTCTTTTACTGTGTTAAGATTAGCAGCAATCAAATCTAACTCATCACGGTGCTTACCCTTAATTGTTTCACGTATGTCCATTAACAATTCTAGATTTAGCAGCAGTTGTTTTTTAGTTTCTGTAATTCCTTCCCCCAGGACATCTATATATGGCTTAGGCAAATCACTTTTATCACTCAGAATAAGCAAGTTCTCCATGAGAGAATTAATCATTTCCAGAAGCTTTGGGCGGCCATACTCGTTTAATAACTTTTGAAAATCAGAGTCTTTATTCTGTAGAAGTTTTTTCATGTAAGCTAAAGACTCATCATAATAAAAATCATTTAAATCGAATTCTTCTGTAGTGACAAATGATGGATCGATCTGAGCTTCAACAGGATTATCGCGCAGCAGACGACTGCAAAAACCATCAATTGTACTTATCTGTGCACGTTCCAACAATATCAATTGTTTTTGCCAAAAGTTTCTTTCATTTGCCGTGTTCTTAATCAAAATATTCAGTTTGGCACGAACTCTTTCACGCATCTCTTTAGCGGCCTTTCGCGTAAAGGTAATTGCCAATATGCCATCTGCATTTGCTTTTTGCTGCGCAATGATATTAACAAAACGTTCTACCAAAACACGCGTTTTACCTGAACCAGCACCGGCTGAAACTGATATATTATTTTCAATTGTATTTATTGCACATTCCTGCGCAGGAGTAAAATCAGTCATCAGTTTCACTTCCCTCTTCCTGTAGGTCATCCACAAGAGAATAGCGGCAAATATCTATGCCAGGACAATAAGATGGGCACTGTTTTTTTGGCTCTGTCTGGTAGTCTGCAGCCCTTATGCCCCGGACACAACTAGTTAGACTTTGCTCAGCCTTTTCCAGGAATGTCTGCCAGTTATCGTCTCCGCGCTTCAACCAGGGCAAAAATTCTGCTTCTTTGCGCCAGTAACCGTTCTTTCTTTGAGCGTTTTCGATTGAGAAATAACCGCCGCCAAGAAGCGTTCTCTTATTATCTGCAAATAATTCTTTTGACGCTAAAACATAAAGAGGCATCTGCATATCAAGACCTGCCTCGAAGTCTTTTTTAGCGGGACCGTTTGTTCTTTTATAGTCCGTGATGAAGAAAGTTTCATCATCGGCATCTATCCGGTCTATTCTGCCTGTAAAAAAAGCTTTTTCGCCATCAATTTCACGCCAAAAAAAATGTTCGCCTTTATTATTTCCAAATCCCAATTCGATAAATGCTGGCAATAAGTTCGTCCTGGTAGTAGAAAGTTTTTTTTGATAATCAATCTCTACTGCCAAAACTCTTCGTAATTTTGTCCAGATCTGCTGCAACTCAGTATCCAGAAAATCAGTTTTTTTGAGTTTTCCTAAAAGCAAAAATTCTTCACATACAGAATTAAAGATGACCTGTAAATCACTTTCAAGCATTTTATTATCTAAACAACTAATGTTTTTACCGATATATCTGGCGAAAAACTTTGCTAAAACAACATGGTATAAATCGCCTTGATCTACTGCTTCTGTTTCATCGCTTGCTTCCTGCCAGATGTCAGTTTTCCACACCTTACTGACAAGAAACTTAAATGGGCAAAAAGCATACACTTCAAGAGCCGATGGGCTGTAATATTCACCCATGTTAATTCTGATTTTTGCAGTTAAATTGTTTCCTAAACAGCCCTGATATTGTGAATTCTTAATAAACCTTTTCCTATCTAAATTACGTCTAAACTCATAATCGTTTCCGACATGAGCAGCAAGCCATTCTTCTTCTTTTTTAGTGAGCATCTGTAAGCTGCAGAGGCTTTCAATAAATTGTTCTTCTGACCAGCAATCTGAATGATTGGATTTTTTTTCTAAAGCCTTCAAACTATCATCTGCAAAATATTGTTTCATTTCATTCAAATAGCCAGACGCACCTGCTTCAGCATCAACAAAATAACTTAACGTAAGGCTTTGAGTTGCCGCAGCAACCGTCGAAGCAAAGAAAAACTGGTCTTCAATAAGTCCTGAAGCACTGCTTTTCAAATCAACGCCAAGCATTTTAAGAGCACTTCTCTCACTGTCGTTATATAGCCAATTTTCTTGTTTCAGAGAAGGAAACTCACTTTCACGAAGACCCATAATATATATGTGTTTGAAGTATATTCCTTGCACATTGGCAGCTTCAAGTACACAAACACCTTGGCAATTTCCTTTTTCCAAAACAACCTCTTTTTCCGAGACTATTTCCAGCCAAATGTTAATAAAATCATCTATCTGTATTCTTTTTTCCGATTCTTTACTTTCTTTATAAACTTTTTCTATTTCATCCAAAACTTCATAACATATTTTTTCTGTCAGTATGATATTCTTAAGTTCTTCTAATGATATATGCCCTTGCTTATAATATTCCCCAAATCGTTCAGCAAGATGCCAGTTCTTAATTAAGTCATGCAATAATAGACAATACTCACCTGTTTTAGCATATTCAGGTAAAGTGGCAGCACAATCCAATAATTTGGTAATAGCGGAATTTTCTTCAAGCGTATAATTATTTTTCAAGTAATTTTTTAGTTGTTCACTATTAGAAAAATAGCGTTTTGTACGTAGTTCTGCTACTTTTTCTCCATCAAAATCATATAAAAGCTTTGTTAAATTACAGCAAAGCAATTCATATAACTTGTTAACATCATATCCATTTTTAGCCAAATTTAAAAAGTTATTAACAAGTTCCACAGTTGGCTGAGCCAAAAAACTGGTTACTTTCGGTAATGTTGTAGGAATACCATACTCGTCAAATAGATTGCGTAGCCCATTATATGAATCAATATTGCGAACAACTAATAAAATATCTGCACAACTAGTGCCATCCAAAATTCTTTGTTTAATATCTTCCAATACTGTCCGCATTTCATTTTCGATACTAGATAATTCAAAAACCATTATATTTTCTACAGCTTTATCAAAAACAGCAGTGGTATTTTTCCAATGCAGGCAAAAATGCTTCAAATCTTCTTTTCTGTCGGTTAAACAATCCTCTTTATGCAACTTAAAGCCACGACCGATCAAATCACTGGCAGTATTCAATGTTGCTCCATATAATTCATCATTTTTCAGATCACTGACAATACCAATTTTGACATTACATCTTTCTTTGATTGTATTGATAAAATCAAGCTGCAAATGATCAAATTGGTAAAAATCACTAAAAAAAAGTGCTTGCCACGGAACAATACTTTTAGACTTTTTCAGTTCAATTGTTGCTAATCTATACAAACCATCAATGTCATACCAGTTGTTTTTCTTAAGCTGGTCTCTATAATTACTATAAATAGAGGCAATCTCTTTGTCTTTAAGTCCATAACCGCCATTTCTTTCCCAAGCAGACACAACATCAGCAAATTCTTCTGAAGTAGTACCAGAACGTGAAAGCTCTCCTATAAATCCAGTAACAATCTTTGTAAATGAGTCAGTATCTGCTATGTTAAGAAGATATTTAAGTTCTCCTGCTTTCTTTTTGCTATCAATAATCTTTTTTACTATTATTTCTTGGGAGCGTCTAGACAACATGACAAATCTGTCACGTTTATTTACCCGCAATATCTCATTAGGTAAATAATCCATGTTTACAGCTCTAACCCTTCCCTTTTGTTGTTCACTCTGGAGTAAAAATCTATTTGGAAGAACTAATAATGCTTCGCCATATGCATATTGCCTAATCTTTTCAGCAAATGTTCCTCGCATAGTTTCCCCAAGGTTTACACAAAATAAGTCTGCCATTTTATCCATCCATTCCTGCGTTCAGCAACGCCTAACATATACACTTATTTTACCACATTGTTTGCAATAAAAAGTACACACTTATCTTTAGATATGAACTAAAAATCAGTGTGTACCTGGTAACGGGATTAATTTTTTCTGTATCTTATTTTCTTGCTTCATTAGGAGTCTGATAAAGGTCGGTCAGAATTTCTCTGCCCTTTTTCGTTATAAAATATTTTTCTTTTATGCTGCTTATGGCATCAGCAGAAAGCTCATCTTCATAAATATTCACCAAAAAATCAGCTTCGACTAATATCCTATAATCAATGCCGACAATATTAGTATAAGTATGATGATGAGCAATCAAGAATCTAACCCTTTCTCTTGTAGCTTCATCAATTCCTAATTCCCGCATCATCTTATCAGCGACAGCAGGGCCTTCCTCTTCCTGCATTTTACCGTTGTAATAACCATATTTTGATAAACTAGCTCTGATTCCGCAGTCATGCATTGCTGCAGCAACTTCTAATATGTATTGTTCAGCAGAGTTTAAAGTTTCCACTTCACCTATGATTCTAGCAAATGAATGTACTTTTAAAAAATGATTGACTCTATGAGGACAACCTTGTTCGTAAGCAATCATTTTGGTAAGTACACTTGCAATATCTGCACCCATAATACTCTCCTTTACAAAAAAGAATGCGACTGCTAAAAAGCAGCCGCATTCTTTTTAGAAACTCTCATGCTTCATTTTCAGCAACATTTTCTGCTTTGACTAATTTTTCAACAATTACATCAATCTTATCTACCTGATAACCAGTAATATGCTCAACCTCATCAAGTAAAACCTGACGCAGTTTAGATGTAGTTTCAGGAATATTAGCACCATATACTATGGTTACTTTTATTTCAAAAGAAACATGTCCGATTGTTGCTTGTTGATTTTCATCATCGCCAGAAACAGCATCTGTCTTTTTAACAATAACTTGTGGAATGACACGATCTGCCACCTTTTTTACTACAGCAACCAAAGTACTTACATCATCAGAAACTGCTGCCACATTATCAACTTTACTCATTGCAGTTTTTGCCAAATCCGCAAAAACCTCTTCGCTAATTATTGTTTTTCCACCTACCATTTTAATCCCTCCTACAATATTATATTAAAATCATTGAAAGCCTCTTTATACGTGCTATATTCTATACCAACTTCTAATTACCTGCATAAAAACATTTATTTTTTAGAACCGAAATTATGGATTTTGTCTTTTTGCCATAGATGCCGAAAATAAACCCGGCAAGAGAAACAAAAGATTGAAAACCAGACTAGGAAACAAGGTATCTTTTGCGTCTGGTACAAATAATTTCCATGTTAGTGCGACAAAAATTCCAGCAAGCATCGACAGTAATCCCGCTTTTGCCGGCACTTTATTTTTAAAAAGTATAGCAAAAGTAAGCGGCAAGAATATACCTGCACCTCTAAGTGCCATTGATAAATAGGTCCAATCCAGAACATAAGAGTCAGCATTATAAAAAACAACAATTTCAGCAGCCAACGTTATTAAAAATACAAAACTACGATTAATCCAAAGCAAAGCACGATGATTATTCAAGCAAAAAACTGCCTTAAATATATCACGTGAAATCATAGTGCCACAACCAAGAACAAGTCCTGATATCGACCATAATGCTGATAATATTAAAGCCGCTATTGCAGCGCCGCCAAGCCAATCTGGCATGTACTTCAATAAGTATAATGGCAAGGCATCAATACTATTAATTCCTGGATTACTCATTTGAACTGACATCCCTATTATTGCAGATGGAAGTCCTATAGGAATTACAATAATAGCAGCAATAATACAACCAATTGCAGCCGTTTTGCTATCACTTGATGAAAATAAAGCCTGTATATAACTTTGAGTTGAAATTATACCTATAATTAAGGAAAGCAAATTATATATAACTTTTTCTGATCCTCCAGCAAACATACTCAACCATGGAGTAGCTGGAAATGTCATTTTAATGCCAGCAAAACCACCTAAATCAGTATATGCTGAAAATCCGGCAATGAAAATTGTTCCAAAAATCAACCCTACTTTTACAAGGCCGGCCATACCGGAGCCACTTATACCACCTAAAAATACAGACAACAAAACAACTATCATAATTATTGCTGACGCCGCTATCAAATTAACATGAAAGACTCCAGCAATTAAATGAATTGCTGTCAGCATACTGGCCACAATACTGAGAAAAATACCAGCAGTAGCCGCAATGCTGCTAATAGGACCTGCATGTTTTCCATAGTTTATAACCAAAAATTCAGAAATCGTTGTCAACCCACTATTGCGCAAAGGCTTAGCATAAAAAAGTGCCATCACCATTAAGGCAATCCCCGAACCAAGAGTAAACCACCAGGCACTTATACCAATTTTAAAACCAAGCTGTGCTGTCCCGATAGTTGCTGCGGCACCAATAATAGTACCTATAATTGTTCCCGCAACCAGTACGCTTCCTGCCTTGCGTCCACCGACACTGTAATCAGCTTCTGATTTAACTTTTTTTGCTGCGAGAAGTCCAGGTATTGATGCTAAAATCAAAACAATAATCATACTAGTAAACTGTATCGAAGAAAGCTGCATATAAATCCCTCTCATTTTTGGACTAATATACTCACTATTATAACAGAGTGTAATTCATTGTTAAACAAAAAAGCCGACCTAATGTCGGCTTTTTTTAGCGAAATTCGACTTTCAAATGTTGTCTTTCTACTAGTCTGTGATATTTATATTTTGGATAACCAACCATTAACGTACCAACTATTTGCTGCTTTTTCGGAATATCAAGCAGTTCTAACAATGGTGCGTAGCCAGCAATACCACAAGTTTGTATAAAACCAGCAATTGTAGTACCCAAACCCAAGGTAGGTGCATACAAACCTGCATAAGACCAAGCCTGTTCACAGTTGCTTACACCTGTTAAATTCAATTTACGAGCACAAGCGAATATAAGCTGTGGAGCATTTCTAGCAATAATATCAATCTTACGGTCACGATAAGTTTTAAGAATGTTAGAAAAATATCTACTATGCGGACTATTCACTTCGATTTCTTTTTGCATCCATTCGGCTGTTAAATCCGCAACTTTTCTTATAGTTTCCGCATCAGAAATAACTATGTAGTACAAACCTTGAGAATTACCGGCAGTTGGAGCATATCTTGCTACATCAAGTAATTTTGTGATTTTTTCTTCTTCTACAGGCTGCGCTTTGAAATTTCTGATTGACCTGCGCATTCTTAAAAAATTATAAGCTGTATCTGAATCAAGAACAGACATGGGAACCGGCATTTGTTTTGCCAGTTGACAACGCGAATTATCCATTGCAGCCGTCGGACAAATTGCCACACAATGCCCACAAGCCATACAACCTCGATCCCATTTGCATTCAGGCCCTTTTTCACCCATCTCCAAAATACAGCTAGGGCAAATATCAACACAAATCCCGCACTTAATACACTTATCGTAATCCACTTTAATTAATTCCATTTTATCACCTCGATGTTTTATCGTAATAAATTCCTTTCCAAATGCATCTATATGCCTATTGTAACTTTTAAAAAAACATTTAACAACAAACAAAAAACCGGACATTTTGTCCGGTTAGACTTTTGGCTCCCCGAGTAGGACTCGAACCTACAACAACTCGGTTAACAGCCGAGTGCTCTACCGATTGAGCTATCGAGGAATTATTATATCAACAAAAGCTATTGTACAACACCTTAACAATGGTGTCAATATCCTTTTACATGATGATCCTATAAAACCACTATCTTGTAAGTTTATAAATCAACGCATTGCAGATTGCTGCAGCAACATTACTACCACCCTTACGGCCACGCGCGACAATATAAGGAGCACCTGACTGCATAATTATCTCTTTGGCTTCAACTACGTTGACAAAACCAACCGGCACACCAATAATCAATTCTGGTTTTATCTTACCTTCCCTGATCAGCTCATCCAAGCGAACCAAAGCAGTTGGTGCATTACCAATAGCGAATATTACCGGTCCTTCCAAACTGCATGCTTTCTCCATACAAGCCGCAGCTCGTGTCGAGCCAGCACTTTTGGCCATATCTGCTATGTCTTGATCTGCCATGTAGCAAACAGCCTTACAACCCATTTTTTCCATGCCAGCTTTATTAATACCTGCCTTGGCCATATTAGTATCGGTAACAATTGTCGCGCCATTCTTTAATGCCGTCAGAGCTTTTTCAACCGCCCTTTCAGAAAAATGAAGCGTTCTGACATAATCAAAATCAGCTGATGTATGAATAACACGTTTAATAATGCTGAGTTTTTCTTCATCAAGTTTTACTTCACCCAGTTCTTCACCGATTATTTCCATGCTGCGTTTTTCAATATCTACCGGCAATACATTTTGCAATTTCATATTTCAACAGCTACCTTTCTATACCAGTTCTGGCAGGTATTCCTTTATCATAAGGATGTTTTATTTTTTTTATCTCAGATACATAATCAGCTAGTTCTAATAACTCTGTTTGCGGCTCACGCCCAGAAAGAACAACCTCCATATAAGCAGGTTTATTTTTTAAAAACTCTAATAAAGTAGCTACATTAAATACACCTGTATTACAAGCACCTATAACCTCATCAAGAATTAATAAGTCTATTTTTTCATTACTGCATTTTTTCATAACGTTTTTAAATAACTGCTCATGTTCCAGCAACACCTGTTTTTTTTCCTCTGCCGTCATTTGAAAGGTAAACTTCATAATCTCTTTCCCACGCATTACTTCAATATTGGGAACATAATGCAAGCTTGTTAATTCCCCTGTAGGACGACTTTTAAGGAACTGTACCAATAAAACCTTATTTCCCCTGCCTGCACAACGCATTGCTAAACCAATACAGGCCGTGGTTTTCCCTTTGCCATTACCGCAATAAATATGAATAAGCCCTTGTTGCATATCAGATACCAGCTTTCAAAATGTCGTAAATTTTCTGCATATCAAGATTTTTTCTGACTTGCTCAGCCAAGATATCATACTGTTGCTTTTTATATTCAGCAAAACTTATCGTTTGAATATCTTCCGACTTCAATCCTTTTTTTGCCAACAAGGCATCAATAATTTTCTTTGCTATGCCATCGCCATCAAAAATTCCATGCACATAGGTTCCGTAGATATTCATTGTGTCAGTAATAGTTTGCGACCCTTCTGGCACAATATCTCCTTCCTCATATATTGGCTTCATATTGGACAAAGCTGTATTAATTGGAAAATTAGTCACGCCTGAATGTATTTCATATCCATGAAAAGAACAGCCCGACAAATCTTTAAAAATACCTTGAACCTCAACAAAATTCCCCTCAACCTGAATAGTTCTCTTCTTTTCAGCAAAAATAGTTTCCACATCTAACAGTCCTATTCCTGCTATATCGCCACCCTCTTCAACGCCAAACGGATCCGATAATTTTTTGCCTAACATTTGGTAGCCGCCACATACGCCGAATATAACAGTGCCTGCGTGAGCCTTCTTTTGTATTTCAGCCTCCAAACCAATTTGTCTTAACCACAGCAGATCTGCTATGGTATTTTTAGTGCCAGGAATTATTATCATGTCCGGCGATTGCAACTCATTTACAGATTTTACATAACGCACTGATACACCTGGAATCAATTCAAAAACATTGAAATCGGTATAGTTTGACATTCTTGGTATTTTAATGACAGCTATATCAATTGCCTGAATTTCGCTTCTTGCATCTAGCCTTTCAGACAAACTATCTTCATCTTCTATATCAACTTTGAGCATCGGTAAAACACCAACTACCGGTATACCTGTCTTTTCCTCAATCATTTCAAGCCCTGGTTTTAAGATATTAATATCTCCGCGAAACTTATTAATAACTAAGCCTTTAACCATAGCCCTTTCGTCTTCTTCAAGCAACATTAAGGTACCGTAAATAGAAGCAAACACCCCACCTCTGTCTATATCTGCGACAAGTAATACAGGCGATTTTGCCATTTTTGCCATACCCATATTTACAATATCCTGTCCGCGCAAATTGATTTCCGCCGGACTTCCTGCTCCCTCTATTACGATAACATCATTTTCTGCATCAAGTTGAGTATAAGACTTCATTATTTCAGGAATCAATTGTGTTTTAAACGCAAAATATTCGCTGGCAGTCATTGTACCAATGGCCTCACCATTGACTATAACCTGTGATCCTTTATCACTCGTTGGCTTTAATAAAATTGGGTTCATCAAAACACTAGGTTCAATATTAGCGGCTTCAGCCTGTACAACTTGTGCCCTCCCCATTTCAGCGCCATTGCGCGTAATGAACGAATTTAAAGCCATATTCTGTGATTTAAACGGAGCTACTTTGTATCCATCTTGATTGAATACACGGCACAAACCTGCAGTAACAAGACTTTTGCCGGCATTAGACATAGTACCTTGGACCATAATTGCTTTTGCCATTTATTACTATCTCCCCTCAAATAAAAAATTCGTAATATCTTGATAACTGCTTATAGTTGGAACCTTCACATCATTTTTATTAAGAAAACAAGCTATGACTGGTACTTTTCCATTATTATGCTTTCCTAAAACCGAACTTGTAACATGATCGCCGCATATCAGCACCTTAGTCGGCTCCGTAATTTTTGCGATAATTTCTTTGAAAAACTCTTTGTCGATACGCGAAATAAACTTCGCTTTGCCAAGATAGTCATAGCGATGGGCAGCTTCATCTGCGCCATTAAAATGCGTTACAACAAAATCTTTTTCCTTTAAAAGAGCAATAGTCCAGACCGCTTTCTCTGCTATATCAGTATCTATATCAGCTGTACCACCAGCGATATAAGGCTGAGCCATATCCATTGCGCGGGCAATTCCTTTTACAATTTCAGTAGAACAAACAACAGCACTATTTTTATTATGCAATTGTTTAAATGATTTCATCTCAGTTCTCTCAGACAGTCCCCATGGATAGAACATGTAATGAATTCCATCACGAGTAAATTTTTGCAAATATACTTTAGTTTTATCAATGAAGTTTCTTATCAGTAATGAATTGTTTTTTAAATCATCAAGCAAATTGTCTGTGTTCTCTCCAAGACTTTCATGAGGTGGGTTTATTATGCACTTTTCCAAAAGATCTTGCTTCTTATCAAGGATTAAAAGATTACGGTATTGAGATAAATGCATAAACTCTATATTAGTATGAAAGGAATCAGCAATTGCGGCAGCTTCTTCCATTTCAAGAGCTGTCAAGCCTTGCCCATTGAAAGAGAGTAATCTGCCATCCTTATTATCCACTGAAACTAAATTGCATCTTAAAACCATTTCATACTCAGAAATGTCACGATTATGCGCTAATAGCTCTAAATAAGCTCTGTTACGGGGAAAATCCTTTTGCGCCACTCCCAATAGTCTCAGAATACAGCCAAGGCTGTCAGCAATAAAATCGTTTCCGCAAATACTTACGAACCCTAAAGTACCTCTTTTAATCAATTTGTCTATATTTTCATGTCTGGCATAGTCAAATGGTGTTTTTCCGTTTAACTCTGTTATTGCATCATCGCCTAAGCCATCAATTATTACCAACAATGTTTTCATTCTTCAGTATTTTCCTAACTGCTTTAATTAAAAACCTATTTTGTGTTGTTGTTCTTACCGCAATTCGATAATAATTTTCATTCAAATTATGATAATTAGCACATTTACGTATCAAACAGCCTTCATTCTGCAGCTTCTCAGCAAGTTTTGGTACACCTGCAGCCGCAAAAAAGATATAGTTTGCATTTGATCCGTATGTATTAAAGCCTAATTTTTGCAAATTCTCCAGCAAATAACTGCGTTCTTTTTTTATATATTCTTTGGACTTTGCTAAATATTCTTCTTCATCCAATGCGCTTAAGCCAGCAGCCTGCGCCAACGTGGAAACACTCCAATCCTGGCCGTTTTCCCTGCATTTCTCAATGATACTTTCATTGCTCGTAAGACAATAACCAAGCCTTATTCCAGCCATCGCATATGTTTTAGTAAATGCTTTTAAAATTATCAAGTTATCATATTCTTTTAAATATTTTTTTAAAGAAAAGGCTTTTTCTTTATCTACAAAATCCATAAAACATTCATCAACTAACAGATATGTTCCTGATAACCGACACTTATCTAATATTCTCAATAATAAATATTCATCAGTTATCTGTCCTGTTGGATTATTAGGATTACAAATAACAACTAAATCCGTGTCGCTTTTAATGTCACTTAAAATACTCTCATCAACGCAAAATTCGTTATCTTGCAACAGATCAAAATAGCTTATACGACAATTAACGGTAGTCAATGCTTTCTCATAATCGGCAAATGTCGGAGCAAGAAGAAGGGCATTTTTAGGTTTAAGTGCCAAAGCGAGCTTAAATAAAACATCTGCAGCACCATTACTTAAAAAAATATATTCCTGTTCTAAATTATGATATTTTCCAAGTTTCTCTGTGAGCTTACGGCAAAATGGATCAGGATAGTCTGCGCAATTTTTTACTGCTGATTTAAGCGCTTTTTTCACTCCCGCAGGGAGCCCCAGCGGATTTATATTTGCGGAGAAATCGAGCATTTTTTTACCTTCCGGCAAAGCGTAAATATCTCCGCCATGCACATAATTATACATAAAGATCCATCCTTTACCACATAAATGTTGCCAATTTTATTAATGTGAAAATAACTAAACTAATAATAGCCGTCAAATACATTAAATTATTGATGCTTTTTATATCATCTGCTTTTACTTTTCTTATATCATCGCCAATAGTATCTTTGTGCACAAACTTGCCAAAATAAAAATGCCCGCCGCCCAGTTGAATATTAAGGGCCCCTGCACACACAGACTCTGTTTGTGCTGAATTAGGGCTTAAATGATTATAACGGTCCCGCATAAAAATTTTTATGGCTTCCTTATAGTCATAATTCAAAAAAAAGCTCGCCGCGATCATGAATATTCCAGATAATCGTGCCGGAATATAATTTGCAAGATCATCGAGCTTAGCAGCACAACGACCAAAATAAAGATACTTTTCATTTTTATAACCAATCATTGAATCCATTGTATTTATGCTTTTATATAGAAAAGCTAGCGGAGCACCGCCAATAAACATAAAAAACATTGGTGCGACAACACCGTCAGCAGTGTTTTCCGCAACTGTCTCTACGGCAGCCTTCGTCACTTC
The DNA here is from genome assembly GCA_050256135.1 of Acidaminococcaceae bacterium. Taxonomy (GTDB): domain Bacteria; phylum Bacillota; class Negativicutes; order Acidaminococcales; family Acidaminococcaceae; genus RZYP01. The sequence goes on from JBFWIF010000020.1 coordinate 16,590, forward strand.
TTCGTCACTAAGATCTTGCGTATCCCTGCCAACGATCCATGATAACTGCTTTCTTGCTCCGTCTAAATTACCTTTAACAAGTTCACTATGTACTTTCATACTTTCGTCTTGTAAACATCTAGTTGCAAATATTTGGTAAAACATAATTGTTTCAAGCACAAATCCAAGCAATCTGCTTACTGAACTAGCCCATTTGATGATAAGAAAAGGAACGCAGAACGATATAGTCAGCACTGTTATAACTAGAAAAAAGCCACCAATAAGCAATCCTTTTTCTTTACCGGCTAAAATTTTATATAAAAACTTTTCCAGAGATGCAATTAAATTTCCAATCAAACAAATAGGATGGGGCAACCAATGCGGGTCACCAAAAATCAGGTCAAGTATAAAACCTAAAGCAATAGCCATTACTGTAAGCATAGCTTAATAACTCTCCTAAAATATTAATCTTTATTATTATAACAAGCACGGATAAAGTTTTCAGCAAAGTTTATATTACCGTAAAAATGCATGTGGGGATAGCCGGCACAAAGATTATCATCAGCATTGATGCATTCCCATCTTGCGGCTGACGTCGACTTTGTGGCTAAAAAACCTTCACCGTTGGCAGTACTATCAGAGTAATGGAACTCATGAGCATTTATTTTTTCGCCCTTTTTTGCGAGCACATTATCAGTTTGCGCTTCCAGTGTTATATAACCAAAACGTTTTAACTTCCTAGTCATTTGAACTTCGCCTTTAATAGCGCCAACCCATTGCCATACTTGATTTTCATCATCGATATATTGATCCAAAAGATACATGAAACCACCGCATTCAGCTAAACAAGGTTTTTTATCCTGAATGTACTTTTTAATGCTTACAAGCATATTTTTGTTTTCTGATAATTCCTTAGCATATAATTCGGGATAACCGCCACCTAAAATTAAGCCATCGCAATTAGGCACCTTCAAATCCTTCAAAGGGCTAAAAGGAACTATTTCTGCACCCATTTCGCATAATAAATCCAGTGAATCCTGATAGTAAAAGCAAAATGCCTTGTCCTGCGCAACCGCAATTTTAACATTACCAATATAAGGTATTGCAGGCGCGGTTATTTCTAATGGTGCAGCCTTCCTGGCAATTTCAATAAGTGCATCAATATTTATTGTTTCCAATGCCTGCTTCGCCAAGCGTTCAACTATTGTCTGCAAATCATTAATTTCCTCAGCGGTTATTAGCCCAAGATGTCTGCTTTCAAAACCGCAGTTCTCCATTTTAGGCATATAACCCAATAATGGCACGCCAGTTTCTTCTTCTATAGCATCTTTGTAATAGGCGAATGTCATAGGCGTTATATTATTCAAGATAACGCCTTGTATATTGCTGTCAGAACGAAAATTCAGAAAACCTTTAATTAAAGGAGCAAGCGACAGTGAAGCCCCTTTTGCATCTACAACCAATATTACCGGAGTTTCTGTTTCCTTTGCCAAAGAATAAGCACTGCAGTCACCTTTAGTGCCTACACCGTCATAATACCCCATTACACCTTCCAAGACAGACACTTTAGCATCTTTGCTATTTTTAGCCAAAAGGTAGCGACAAGTATCTTTCCCTAGCATAAACAAATCCAGATTGCGAGACTTTGTTCCAACAACCCTGCTATGAAACATGGGATCAATATAATCAGGCCCAGCCTTAAAAGCTGCCGGTTGATATTTTAGATTTATCAGAGCCTTTAGGATGCCACAGGTCACTGTTGTTTTTCCGGAGCCACTATTGGGCGCTGCAATCATAAATCTCGGCACTCGAATTTCCATTCTAAGCTTCCTTTCTTACAGCTGTAATAATATAGATAGGATTTTGAGCCTTCATCAAATTATATGAACCTAATTTCTGCGACCGGGCAGCAAAAATGTTAATAACTTCGATCTCATACTCAGTCGTATTCTTATAATAGTCTATAACAGATGCTAATGTTTCAAGCGTTATGGCATTCATTACCACTCTAGCAAAACTATTTTTAGCATAGATTGTGTCAAGCATGGCATGCAGATTACCGCCACTGCCACCGATAAATACACAATCTGGAGCTGGTGCCATTTTGATTGCCTCTGAAGCTTCACCTTCAACAATTTCTAAATTATTCACGCCAATTTTAAGCATATTTTTTCTTATTAAATCAATTGCCTCTGTATTACGCTCAAAAGCCCATACTTTTCCATTTTTTGCAACCAATGCAAGTTCAACGGAAACAGAGCCTGTTCCCGCTCCAATATCATAAATTATATCTGCACAACCAGGCGAAAGTTTTGAAATAGATACCGAACGTATTTCCTGCTTAGTCATTGGTACCTTGCTGCGAATAAACATCTCGTCCGGCAAACCGTGTACCCCATTTATAACTTTATGGGCATTGTCATTAATTATCATCATTACCGATAACGAAGGAAATTCCATAGCAGCAATCTCTCTCGCAAAACCTTTAGTTATTTTTTCGTCGGCATAAGATAACCTTTCACCAACATAAACAAACGCTTCGCTATAACCATGATCGCAAAGCTGCGCACAAAGTCTGGCAGGAGAATTATCTCCTCCTGTCAGCGAAAAAACTTTTGTATGTTGAGCTACGGCAGCAACCAGATTGTTATTTCGTCCGTGCATACTGATAATCTTGGCATCATCCCAAGACATGTTCAGCTTTTGAGCAAAATAAACCAAAGAACTGATACCGCAGAAACGTTTAACTTCACAATCTGATAACTTATCAGCAATAACTTTTGCCAGACTGAAAAAGCCAACATCTCCGGATACCAATATGCCGACAATGTCTTTTTCAGCATCAAGCTTGCTGATTATTTCCAATATTTTTGCGGTACTAATTGTATCAAAGGTTTTTTTTGATTCAGTAGTATAAGCCGACAACATTCTGGAGTCGCCAATCAAAATATTACTCTTTTCTATAGCTAAAATAGCTTCTTTAGTTAGCAAATCAGGATTTCCGGGTCCAATACCAATTATATTAACTCTTAGCAACTGACTGCCTCCCTTTATTGCTTTTTTTGTTTATCAATTCATCTATCTCAGCTAAAATTTCAGTAAAATCGGCGCCCTCATTTTCCGGTTCTCGTTTAATTACTATGAGTTTGGCGCCGGTATCAGTGGCTGCTCTCTTCTTCTCTTCAAACCCGCCGGCTTGTCCTGAATCTTTTGTAACTATATATTTAGCTTTTGCACGCTTGAACATAGCCGTATTTAGTTCTTCAGAGAATGGGCCTTGCATACATATGATATTTGCTGGCAAATATCCAAATTGCAAAGCCTTTGCTAACGAGTCCTGCATAGGTAATATTCTTAAAACAACTCTTTTTTTATAATCTGTTATTTTTGTAAAAATCTCCAAATTATTACTGCCTGTTGTTAAGAATATATTTCCATCAACATTATTCAGCAATTCAACCGCCTCATGATAAGAATCAACATTTACGCACCCTTCAGTAATGCTTTGCCGGCGCAGGAAACGCAAATAATGACATCCTGTTGCATTACATGCCTTTTTAATTGTCTTGGTCACTATAACTGCATACGGATGTGTCGCATCAATAACACAATCAGGTTTGTTGGCTTCAATAAATGCTATCATTGAGTTCAAATCCATGCGTTCAGCAATGACTTTTAAATTATGCTGAGGTTCAATAATAGATGCGCCGTATTCAGTTGCTACCGAAGCAATAATTTCTATGTCGCTCCCGGCTAGTGCTTTTATAAGTTTTCGTCCTTCACTAGTGCCGGCAATCAACCAAATAAGCGGTTTCTTGTCCATCAGATTTTATAACCTCTTGGTGTAACCATTCTATTATTAATAACTTCCGTTTGAGAATTGCCTATTATAACTGTTGAAAACATGTCAACCTGCGCATCGCGCAATTCTGCCAATGTCATTATCTCATATGCTTCACCTTCACGTCCGATGTTTCTGACAATACCGGCCGGAACATCCGCACGTTGGTTTTTCAGCATGATGTCACATGCTTTTTGTAAATAATCATGACGTTTAAAACTAGACGGATTATACAAGCAAATTACAAAGTCAGCCTGTGAAGCCAAATCTAGACGTTTCGCTATTTTTTCCCAAGGAGTCAAAAGATCACTCAAACTAATCAAAGTAAAATCACTGATCAACGGTGCTCCTAAAACAGCAGCGCCACTGCAGGCCGCAGTAATTCCAGGAACAACCTCCACTTCAAGTTCCGGATATTCAGCAGCTATTTGATACATGATACCAGCCATACCATAGACACCTGCATCGCCGCTGGAAACCATCGCAACAATTTTGCCTTTAAGCGCTTCCTCGATTGCCAGTTTGCAACGCTCAACTTCTTTTCTCATGCCTGTGCTAAGAAATTCTTTGTCTTTGTAATCTTCCTTAATTAAATCGATATATACATTATATCCTGCAATAACATCACATGCAGCTAATGTTTCCCTTGCTCTTGTTGTCATTTGTTCCACGCCGCCAGGTCCCAACCCGACAACATATACTTTTTTAGTCATATTCTGCCCCCTATTATTTACTAAAATTAACCTGCCAATCTACTTTTGTAACAGCCAAAGTAACACCATTTTGGCTTGTTTTTGGCAATAACAACGTACCACCGCTACTTGTTGCTACGGCTGAACGTTCACATACATTGCTTACACCAACAACCGATTTAACAAATTCTGATTCACAAAATTCTCCCTTTTGATTCTTTAGTTCATCAGCACTAAAGAATTCAATAGACAAATTGTATTTTTTTGCAAAATCTAATAGACCTTGCTCATCTTTTTTCAGATCAACTGACGCAATTCCTGCAACAGCCTTAATGTTGATTCTAAGCTTTTCAAGATTTTCCAATACCAACTTTTCTATATCTTCCATTTTTGTGTTCCGCCGACATCCTATACCCAAATAAAAAATTCTAGGTATCAAATTCAGTGTCACCGGAAAAGGTTTTAATTCATCATTACCACCTATGACAATTCCAACTCTTGCCTTTCTATTCCTAGCAATTCCTACTGGTATTTCACCGTCCACTTCATATTTGCTCATCAGACCAACTATTTCTCCATCGACCAATGCTGCCGAAACTTCTTTCGCCGCAAACATGCTGACAATGTGCACGTTATTTTTTGTTGCCCATTCGTCAACAGCAAACAAACCATTAATGTCTGTTGCTGTTGTTATAATCGCCTGAGCTTCTATTTCTTGAGCAATGCGGCGTGCAATGTTATTGGCGCCGCCAATATGTCCAGAAAGCAAGGGTATAACGAATCTCCCTCGTTCATCGATGGAAATCACAGCAGGATCCACAGTTTTATTTTTGACAAAAGGTGCTATGGCTCTGACCGCAATACCGCACGCACCGACATAAACTACAACCTGATTATCTTGAAAAGCCAGACGTGCATCTTCTTTGCAACCAGAACCTTTTTTTAACGAACTGTCAACCTCAACATATTTTTCAGATGTATAAACATCTGTTTCATAACATAAATTTTGCAGACATTTTCTTATCCGCAGACTCAATTTTGCGCCATTTCTGGTATAAGAAAATATGACGGCATTCATTTTTCAGCCTCTTTAACTACAGAATCCTGACGAAAGCCATGCGTAAAACCAGGGTTATACAAATCAGAGCGATTATATTCGTTGCCCAGGAATCCGCCCACTGTTATCAATGCCAAATTACTTATATTGTTAGCTGCAGCAGCTTCGGCTAAATTTCCGACAGTACAACGAACCACCTTTTCGTCAGGCCAGGAAGCTTTATATACTATTGCCGCCGGTGTATCAGCCTTATATCCGCCTGCAATCAACTCTTTAGAAAGCTTATCAGTCATACCAGAACTGAGGAAAATAACCATGGTAGCACCGTGCGCAGCATAATCAGCAATTTTTTGTCTTTCTGGAACAGGCGTACGGCCTTCCATTCTGGTAATAATTACTGACTGGCTTACGTCAGGCAAAGTATACTCAGCCTTCAACGCAGCAGCCGCAGCGCAAAAAGAACTTACTCCAGGAACAACTTCAAAATCAAGGCCGTGCTCTTTCAGCAGATCCATTTGCTCCCTATGTGCCCCATACACACTTGGATCACCGGTATGCAGTCTGACAACCAGCTTACCAGCTTTTGCCGCTGGTACCATCGCATCAATTACTTCCTCCAACGTCATTGAAGCACTATCCATTATTACGCACTCCGGTTTTGCATATTTTAACAAACCTGGATTTACCAGAGAACCCGCATAAATAATTAAATCTGCTTTTTCCAATAAATCTTTGCCTTTAACCGTAATAAGATCTATAGCCCCTGAACCTGCACCAACAAAATAAATCATGCTTTATCGAACTCCTTTTCTTTAACTAATATTATAGAAAAATAGCTGCTTTTTTCATCAATTTCTCTCAAATTACGATAAACTTTTTCTCCTGGCAAACCGCAGCGTTCAACCATTGCGGCATTTTTTATTAACCCACGTCTTTCAAGTTCATCGCGGACATTTTTAATTTCACTAGCTGATTTCATTAATACCTTGTTGCCTGGGGCATCCAAAAATTGCATAGAATCTTTATAGCTGCCAGGCAAAATAATAACCGGTTCTGAGCGTTCACAAAGAGAAACGTTAAGCTTAGCCGCCACAGCGCAAAATGAAGTAACGCCGGCAACTAATTCAGAATCATAGCCAGCAGCCAGCACAAGCTTATGGACATAAATACAAGTAGCGTAAACAGTCGGACACCCTAAAGTAATAAAGACAACATTTTTACCTGCATCCAAAAGTTTAATTATTTCATCCGCGCCATCCTGATGCGCTTTATCCATTGCAGCTTTGTCTTTTGTCATCGGCATATAAATATATAGCTGCTCTTTTGCATCAATATCCACAACCTGCTTAATTATATCTTTTGCAGTCATTGTATCAGTATCGCCTTTCGGCATCGCTATTACATCACATTCCCTTAATAGGCGCACCGCTTTCAAAGTCAAAAGTTCAGGGTCTCCAGGACCAATTCCTACACAATAAAGTTTACCTCGCATTAAACCGCACTCCCCTTATCTCTTATGTAACTTAATCAATTCTTCCGCATGACTGGTTTTACCTAATACTCCATGAACATTTGAAAACATTAAAGCAGCTGTCTTGATCTTACCATGTACTCTTTGTTGCATATAAAAATCAATCCGTGCATTAATTTTTTGAAGAACGGCCTCAGACAGACCTTCTTTCTTTAGAATTTTAACTGCCTCATCGGTAGTTAAAGAATTAGCTATCTTTATTCCTATATCTTTTGAAGCCCCTTCAAACATTGCGCATAAAGCCAATATCTCTGTTCGGCAGTCTGCATATTTTGAGTGAGTATTCATAACTCCCTGCGCCAGTTTAATCAACTTGCCAGAATGCCCAATAATCAGAAGGCTTTTAAAGCCCTTAAAAACAGCATAATCGAGTAGTTCGCCTACAAAATTACTGCAAGTAACAGCGTCTGTAATAGACAGACCCAAAATATCTTTGGCGAAATCCTGTCCATAATTTCCAAAAAAAACCAAAAGATCTTCATTACCTTTACTCTTTTGGACATCTATCTCTACGCACATTGTTTCTATAAGAGCTCTTTCACTCATAGGTTCCACTATCCCGCTAGTACCTAGTATAGATAAGCCACCAACGATACCGAGTCTCGGATTAAAAGTTTTCTTGGCAATTTCAACGCCTTCAGGCACGGATATAGTTATTTTTAAACCCATTTCATAAGAATTAAGTTTGGCAACACTTGTCACAGCTTCCAAAATCATTCTTCTAGGCACAGGATTAATTGCTGGTGAACCCACAGAACATGCCAAACCTGGCATAGTAACCTTGCCAACGCCAATGCCGCCAAGCAGTTCCATTTCCTTTTCTGCTTGTTTTGCAACTTCAGCATAAATAAGAATGCCATTTGTATCGTCAGGGTCGTCTCCTGCATCTTTGCGAATAGCACATGAAACAATATTACTACCCATAGAAGTATCTTCAACTTCCAGATTTAATTTTATTCCCTTAGGTGTGTCAATCTCTATGTAATCAACTCTTTGTCCAGACAAAAGCATTGTCGCCGCGGCTTTAGCAGCAGCAGCAGCACACGTGCCGGTAGTATAACCGTAGCGTAGCTTTTGACCTTCAAACACTCTGTATTCTTCCACCTTTTTCTCCTTACAAATCTGACATAATGACTGCGATAAAACAAAAAAAGAAACCTCTGCAGAATCGCAGAGGTTCGATAAACTGACCAAAGGTGCTAAAACACCCTATCAATGGCGCTATCTCCATCACTCGTGGATTCCAGCATACAAATTTAGGATGGTTCCTGACTTGAACGTTTGACGTTCATCACAGTGGCGGGACCGTGCCGGATTTTCACCGTTCTTACCATTTGAGCTTTCACAAGCACCTAAATATTATTAAATTACTTTGCAATTATAACACACACAAGTATTAAAATCTACATCATATAGTAATAAAATGCCTACATGCAAAGTAATGAGCGTGAAACGCAGAGTATTAATGGGTTCAACTTTTTACAAACAGAACAAATCAACTATATTTTTATGTTATACTAAAATAGTAGTTTAATTTTTCCCATGTTTTTTTAAGCAATTTTAAAATATAAAGAAAGGTGGAATTCAATGACACATCTACCGGTTTTAATCTATGACTTAGCCATGATACTGCTTGTTGCCAGTATAACAACATTAATTTTCAAAAAGTTGAATCAACCACTCGTTCTCGGGTATATAATAGCCGGCTTTTTGGCAGGACCACATTTCAATTTATTTCCTACGATATCTGACATGAATAACATCTCAACATGGGCAGAAATTGGTGTGATTTTTTTGCTTTTTGCACTCGGTTTGGAATTTAGCTTTAACAAATTAAAAGGCGTTGGAAAAACAGCAATAATTGGCGCTTTTACAGAAGTATCAGGCCTATTGTTAATGGGTTATTTAACAGGAAAAATATTAGGTTGGAGTACTATGGACAGCATTTTTCTTGGCGGTATGCTTTCCATGTCTTCTACTACTATCATTATTAAAGCTTTTAATGATCTTAAGCTCAGAGGTCAGCTTTTTACGGAAAAAGTCTTCGGCATTCTGATAGTTGAAGATATTGCTGGCATCATTATGATGGTAATGCTCTCAACACTCGCAACAACCAGTGAATCCGCACCTGGCTTTGAAATGCTTTTTGATGTTCTGCGTCTCGCCTTCTTTCTGATTCTTTGGTTCATCATGGGTGTTTACCTCATTCCTTCATTCTTTAAAAAAGCTTATGCCCTAATGAATGATGAGACATTATTGATTGTTTCCATTGGTCTTTGTCTTGGCATGGTAGTTTTAGCAACCAATATGGGTTTTTCTGCGGCTTTAGGCGCCTTTATCATGGGATCTTTAATCGCCGAAAGTAAAATGGCTGAACGGGCGGAACATGTTGTAAAACCTGTGCAGGATCTTTTTGGTGCGGTTTTCTTCGTTTCTGTCGGCATGATGGTAGATCCGAAACTACTTGTAGAATATGCTTTACCTATTATGCTTGTTATATTTACAACAATTATAGGAAAACTTATTTTTACATCTTTGGGCGTACTTCTTTCAGGGCAATCACTAAACACGGCCATACATTGTGGCTTCAGTTTGGCGCAAATTGGTGAGTTTTCCTTCATTATTGCTTCAGTAGGCATGAGCCTAGGTGTGATAAGTGATTTTCTCTATCCTATCATAGTTGCCGTTTCTGTAATAACGACATTTACAACGCCATTCTTCATAGGTTTATCTGATTCTGCTTATTGTAAGTTAAAAACATCCCTTCCTGCAAACACCATTGCCTGGTTAAATCGTAACACAAGTGATACTGATGCGGCTGGCGAAGGTGATACAGATTGGTCCTCATTCTTACGCATCTATCTATCACGTTTAACAGCCTATATAACACTTCTTATCACGATTACTTTTCTTTCTTTGAACTATCTTTTACCTCACCTTGTTTCCATTTTGCCTTCTTCTTATGCTGCTTTATCTACCGCCGGCATCACGTTGCTGACGATGGCACCTTTTTTACGCGCCATGTTGGAAAATCGCGGCCACCACCCGGAACTTTTTTCTGTTTTGTGGTTTAAAAAGAGAGCCAATCATTTACCGCTGATTTTTTTAGTCACCATTAAAATCTCTACTGCTTTCTTCTTTCTCTTTTTGGTCTTTTCCAAAATTTTAGAATTTCAATTTATGGCAGCAATCTTTCTGACCTTTATTGCTACTGCCGTTATTGCTTCCTCCGATTGGCTTCTTGGTGAGTATCTAAAAATGGAATCACGCTTTTTGATTAATCTTAATGAAAAACAAATTTTAAAAAGACGTCAAGCATTAAAAGAACAAAACAACACTTTACCTTTAAACTGGTTGGATGAAAAATTATTTATTGTTCGTTATAAGGTTGAAGATAACTCCCCTTTAAAAAATAAAGCATTATCTCAACTATCTTTACGTGAAAATTATGGTGTTAACATTCTGCAAATCATCAATTATGGCACTGTGATAGATATGCCTGGCGGCAATGATGTAATTACACCTGAGTCTTCAATATTATTCATAGGTACTTTCGATCAGATTAAATCACTTAACGCCGCAGCAGAAACCAAAACTCTTGGTTTATCTTTAAAGGATGGTCCAGTTAATTTACGTGACTTTGTCCTCAACCAGCACAAAGAAGATAAGTCAAAATTCCTGTATACAACAATTACAGTAAATGCAACTTCTCCGCTTTTAAATAAAACCATTAAGGCCACTGATCTTCGTGACAATTGGAATTGCCTGGTTATTGGATTAGAAAGAGGAAATTATACCATCGTTAATCCTAACATTTCGCTTGTTTTTGAAAAAGATGACCTGCTTTGGGTTCTTGGTAAACAAAAGATGATTAATAAACTGGTACGCGAAGAAATCTTGTAACAATAAACTTTTAAAACTTAATATGTCTGACTAGGCTAAATACGAAAAAAGCTGACCGCAAAAATGCAGTCAGCTTTTTTCGTATTTGCCCTTAAACTTTAATCGTTAATTTGTGAATTATACAAATTGTAATATATTCCTTGTTTTTTCATTAGCTCGTGATGATTGCCAATCTCTGCCACACCATTTTTATCAAGAACAACAATGCGGTCAGCATTAATAACTGTTGTCATACGATGAGCAATTATCAAGGTCGTTCTGTTCTTAATAAGCTTTTCCAAAGACTGTTGAATGACCTTTTCCGTTTTGTTATCCAAAGATGAAGTAGCTTCGTCCAAAACAACAATCGGAGGCTTCTTCAAAAACATTCTTGCAATTGCAATTCGTTGCTTCTGTCCGCCTGAAAGCTTAACACCGCGCTCACCAATTTCTGTTACATATTTTTCAGGTAGTTCCTCGATAAAATGATCTGCTGATGCCATTTTGGCAGCCTCTTCAACTTCAGCTTGAGTAGCTCCGGGTTTGCCAAAAGCAATGTTATTATAAACTGAGTCTGAAAACAAGAATACATCCTGCTGCACAAGTCCTATGTTTTCATGGAAGTGCTTTTGCCGTATTTTCTTGATATCGATGCCATCAATCATAATTCTTCCTTCATCAGGTTCGTAAAATCTTAGCAACATATTCGCTATTGTCGTCTTGCCAACACCCGTTTCACCTACAAAAGCAACTGTTTCGCCTGGTGAAATCTTTAAGTTCAAACCCGATATGATATTTCTATCATCAGTATAGGCAAAAGAGATATTCTCAAAAGCAATTTCGCCCTTAATCGCCCAATCGTTAACCGCATCATCTGCATCCACAATCTCCGGTGCTAAAACCATTACTTCCTGGAAACGATGAAATCCTGCCATGCCACGCTGGTACATCTCCGTGAAAACAGTCAAGCGAAACATAGGCTTCATAAATAGGTTAACATAAAGCAGAAAGGCTACAAAATCGCTCATCGCTAACTCGTTTTTTATTATTAGTAGGCCACCTACAAACATAACAACCAAATTGGCGAAATTAGTGAAAAAATTTACGCTGCCAGCAAAGTGAGCTAAAATTTTGTAGGATTTCTTTCTTGTTTGCAGTAATTCAACGCATTTTTCCCAAAACTTGTTTAATTGGTAATCTTCGCGAGCAAAAGCTTTTACAACTCGTATTCCACTTAAACTCTCTTCCGCTTGTGCGCTTAATTCACCGTTTTTGGCCCTGTTGGCACGAAATGCTATTTTCATTTTCTTATTCACATATATTGTGTGAATTGTTTTTAGAATTAACAGTGCAGCAACTAAAGCACCGAGTGAAAAATTCATCCAAAAAAGCAAAATAATGGTGCCCAACATGGTTATACTACAGACAATCAAATCATTCGGACCCCGGAACGCCAATTCGCCAATCTCAGATATATCGCTCGTCAGTCTTGAAAGCAGTTGTCCCGTACGTGCATTATCAAAATATTTGAATGACATACTTTGCATATGGGCAAACAAATCTCTTCGCATATCATTTTCCATGCTTGCACTTAACATATGGCCAACATAGCTCACAAAAAATAAAACGCCATAATTCAATATATACAAGATAAAAAGAGCCCCAGTATAAAACATTAAGTCCCCTATATCCTTTTGTGGAACGACAACGTTTAAGACATACCTGACGGCCATAGGAAATATGAGATCCAGACCGGCGGCAAGCAGGGAGCCAAGTATAACGGCATAAAGAGTAAGTTTGTAAGGTTTATAATATCTGGCAAAATTTCCAATCATAGCTTGCTCCATTGTCCCATTCATGTATAATTCTTTTACTTACAACAACTGAAATAATATTCTGATTCTATTCACTATCCGAAAGCTGCAATAAAATGCAATCATTTCCCTTATCTCAATCTAAAAGAAATAGGAACAAAGATATAACAGCTAATGGCTTGTCCCAT